>JBEBJC010000941.1:0-3538 GCA_040080105.1 Myxococcota bacterium | reverse complement strand
CACGTGCACCGCGGTGGCCGAGCCCACCAGGACCACGTCGTCGGTGACGATCACCTTGCCGGTCGCGCCGCCGTCTCCGGTGAACTCGCGCACGAGGTACCCGTCGGCCAGGTCGAACTGCTGGACGAACCCGTCCCGGATCGCGTAGCCGAGCCCATCGGCGACGGTGGGCGACCCGGAGAACCCACCTTCGACGGTCCACGCCACCGCGCCGGCCGCGAGGTCGACCCCGACCAGATCGTCGCCGGCGACGACCAGCGCGAACGCCCCTTCGACCGCCGGCACGGTGCCCATCACCCCGGCCACCGCCGGGCCGCTCGGCAGCACGATCGCGCCGAGGTAGTTCCCGGTGAGCGGGTCGAGCTCGTTCAACGAGTCGCCGACCTGCACCCACACCGAGCCGTCGCCCCACACCGGAGTCCAGTCGTCGAACTGCTCGGCGCCCGGCGCGATCCAGTCCACCACCCCCGTGGCGGCGGAGATCCCGTACACGCCACCCAGAGCGCCCCCGGCGGCGTAAACCTCCCCGTCGACCGCGAGCGGCGCGCGGTATCGGTCAGGGCCGGTGGACACGGTCGCGCGCCACTGCTGGGTGCCGAGCCCCTCGTCGAGCGCGATCACGTACGCGTCGCCGGCGTTGATCCGCTCCACGACCACCAGCCCGTCCACCACGGTCGGGCCGGTCGGGTTGGCGGAGGGCTGGAGATTGTAGGTCCACAGCGGGATCCCGGTGGCGAGATCCCACGACGACACCGCGTCGGAGCCGCCGTTGGCGGTGCCGATCACCGCCCCGTTCACCACCACCGGGCCGAGCCAGGTGCGGGCCGGGTCGGTCACCGTCCACACCGCCCGCGAGGTACCCGGGCGCGTGGCCGCTGCGCCCGGAGTCCCCCCCGAACGTGGTCCACGAACCGTCGATCGCGGGCGCGCAGCCCGCCCCGACCCCGGAGTCCGCGTCGTCGCAGTCACCGGCGGCGGCGACCGCCCCCGCGGGCGCGACACACCCGCGCTCCACCCCGGAGTTGGTCGAGCCCACCCCGTCGCCGTCGAGGTCGGTCCAGAACAGCGCGGCGACCCCGTCGTCGGCGACCCCGTCGCAGTCCTGGTCGACCGAGTCACACACCTCGACCCCGACCGGCGACGCGTCGGCGCGGGCGTCGTCGCAGTCCCCGGCCTGCAGCGCCGTCCCTGCGGGAACGGTGCAGCCGGAGCTGGTGAGCGCGGGATCGCCCCACCCGTCGCCGTCGGCGTCGGTCCACCAGGTGATCGCCGCGCCTTCGTCCACCATGCCGTCGCAGTCCTGATCGGCCCCGTCGCAGGTCTCGTCGGCGACCGGGCTCACGTCGGCGCGGGTGTCGTCGCAGTCCCGCCCCACGAACACCGCGTCGGCCGGCGGCACACACCCGTCGACCGGGGCGTCGGAATCCCCCCACCCGTCGTCGTCGGCGTCGACGAACCACACCAGCGCGACGTCCTCGTCGACGCCCCCGTCGCAGTCGTTGTCGACGGCGTCACACGACTCGACCGCCCCGTCCCACGCGAGCGGCTCGGCGTCGTCGCAGTCGAACGGGTTGGTGGCGTAGCCCGCGGGCAGCTCACACGCGTCGACGGTCACCGCCGGGTCGCCGCACCCGTCGCCGTCGACGTCGACGTAGTAGTGGAACGCCGCGCCCTCGTCCACGAGCGTGTCGCAGTCGTTGTCGGAGGCGTCACACACCTCGGGCGCTCCCACGAAGGTCTCGGGGTTCTGATCGTCGCAGTCCGACGCGTCCTGCACACTCCCGGCGGGCTCGTCGCCGCCGCAGGCGAACGTCGCCGGCGAGTTCGCGTCACCGTAGCCGTCCTCGTCGGTGTCGGGCCAGAACGGGACGCCGACCCCTTCGTCGATCTGCCCGTCGCAGTCCTGGTCCACGCCGTCACACGCCTCGGACGCGGCGGGGGAGATCGACGGATCGTCGTCGTCACAGTCCCCGGGGACCGTCGCGACCGCGTCGTCGGGGAGCTCGCACCCCTCGAGCGCTTCCCCGCCGATCCCGTCGCGGTCGTTGTCGGCGTACCACACGAACGACAGGTCCTCGTCGACCGCGCCGTCGCAGTCGTCGTCGAGCCCGTTGCAGATCTCGTCGGCGCCCGGGCGGGCGGTGGCGCGGCCGTCGTCGCAGTCACCGGCCGCGCTCACCGCGCCCTCCGGCCGGTCACACGCGACGATCGGGTCGTCGGGTGAGCCGACGCCGTCCCGATCCTGGTCGCGGTACCAGAACCGCGACAGGTCCTCGTCGACCGCGCCGTCGCAGTCGTCGTCGACGCCGTTGCACGACTCGACCTGGTCGGGCGCGATGCCCGCGTCGGAGTCGTCGCAGTCCAGCGTGGACTGGAAGCCGTCGCCGTCGCCGTCGCGCGCGTCACACGCGGCGAGCGCCACCACGGCCAGGGCGACAGGGGGGAGCCATCGCATGGGGTTCACCAGGTGTAGGCGTGGAGGAGTCCGTCGGGCTCCGCCAGCAGCAGGTGGTTGTCGGCGATCGACAGGGCGCCGCCGTGGGGGACCGACTGGAGCAGCGCGCCGGTGGCGCGGTCGTACACCCAGGTGGTGGTGGAGGACGAGACGACCAGCGCATCGTCGGTGACGATCGGCGGACCCACGAGCCCGGTCGCGCCGGCGAACGTGCGGACGAGGGCCCCGGTCGCGGTGGACCGCTCCTCCGCCACGCCGGTCGAGCGGATCACGTACAGTTGCTCGCCCTCGACCGCGGGGAACCCGCTGGTGGCGACGGCCTGGGTCCACACCTGGACCCGGTTCACCAGGTCGAACCCGGCGAGTGACACGGTCCCCCCGAGGTACGCGACCCCGTCCGCGCCGATCACCGGGGTAGTGGGGTGGGCCGGGAAGCCGTACGGGACGTTGGTGAGCCAGTTCTGCGCCCCCGTGAGCGCGTCGAGCGAGTACAGCCCGCCGTCCCACGCGTACACCGTGTCGCCGTACGCGGAGGCGCCCCACCCGAACAGGTTCGGCAGGGCGTCGAACCACAGCGGGTCGCCGGTGAACAGGAAGTGGGCGTGCAGCCCGCCCGACAGCCCGCCGGCGGTGTACAACTTGCCGGCGTACTCGATCGGCGCCATCGGCTCGGCGGTCTGCATCGCGGCGCCGGTGACCCACGCGTCGACCCCGGTGTCGGCGTCCACGCAGACGAGCTCGCTGGAGCCGCCCTTGCCGACCGCCACGCACACCTGCGGGATCGCGTAGCTCGCCCCGCTCACGAAGTTCGCCGGGCCCACGACCCGCTTCCACAGCTCGTCGCCGCTGTCGATCTCGAGCGCGATCAGCGCGACCTCGGCCGAGGTCCCGTCGCCGACGGTGGCGAACACGCGGCCGTCGCCCACCGCCACCGGGTCGAGCGGCGCGCCGAAGTCGAGCTCCCACTCCAGCGTGAGCGTCCCGACGCCCACGGTCCCCGGGGCGTAGCCCGAGCGCCGCCCGTCGCCGCCGTGGTTGGTCCACCGCCCGAACAGCGTGGGCGGGCACGCCGGCGGGACCGCC
>JBEBJC010000071.1:0-15723 GCA_040080105.1 Myxococcota bacterium | reverse complement strand
GGCTCGGCCACACGGGTGAGGCCGGCTGGGGCGGCCGGGTCGAGCTCGGCCCGGCCACGCTGCACCCGGCGGTGCTCGCGTTCGCCGCGAGCGGCTCGGCGATGATCAGCGCGACGTTGCGGATCCCGAAGCCGTAGCCGGGAGGATACGACCCGGCGGATGGCGCTCACCACCTCCCGGGTCGACACGTTCGCCGAGCTCGACGCGGCGTCGTGGGACGCCCTCGTCGGGGACGGCTCCCCGTTCCTCGAGCACGCGTTCCTGCACGCGCTGCAGCGCGGGGGCCGGGCGGCGCCGGACACCGGGTGGACCGGTCGGATCGTGGTGTGCCACGACGGGGCGCGGCTGGTCGGGGCTGCCCCGACCTGGGTCAAGACCCACTCGATGGGCGAGTTCGTGTACGACCACGGCTGGGCCGACGCCACTCGCCGGGCGGGGCTGCGGTACTACCCGAAGCTGGTGGTCGGCGTCCCGTTCACCCCGGTCACCGGCTCCCGCCTGCTGGTGGCGGCCGACGCCGATCCGGAGGCGGTCCGGTCCGCCTTGTGGGCCGAGATCGGCCGCGCGGGGGCAGACTGCCACGGCGTACACGTGCTGTTCGACCCGGAGCCCGAGGCGCGGTGGCTCGAGCGCCAGGGGGCGTTCTCGCGGATCCAGTTCCAGTTCCATTGGACCAACGACGGGTACCGGACGTTCGAGGACTGGCTCGGCACCTTCCCGAGCGACAAGCGGAACAAGATCCGACGCGAGCGCAAGGAGCTGCGCGGGCTCTCGATCACCGCCGAGACGCACCCGTCGCGCGAGGTGCTCGACGCGCTGCACGGATTCCATTCCTCGACCGCCGAGCAGTTCGGGCCGTGGGGCCACGTGTACCTCGACCGCGACACGTTCCGGCACCTGGGCGAGGTGTGGGGCCACCGGCTGCACGCGGTGGTCGCGCGCGACGGAGGCCACCTGGTGGGCGGCGCGTTCAACGTGTTGAAGGGCGATCGGCTGTACGGGCGGTACTGGGGCGCGCCGGCAGCGATCCGGTTCCTGCACTTCGAGGTCTGCTACTACCGGGCGATCGAAGACGCGATCGAGCGCGGGCTGGCGGTGTTCGAGCCGGGACACGGCGGCGGGCACAAGTACCGGCGCGGGTTCGCGCCGGCGGTCACCTGGTCGAACCACGTGCTCCACGATCCACGCCTACACGACGCGTTCGCGCGGTACTGCGCCGAGGAGACCCGGACGGTCCGCGCCCAGGTGGAGGAGCTCACCGACCGCCTCGGCTGAGCCGAGCGCAGCGATCCGCGCGCGCGACGCCGGCTCGTCGGCCGGCGGGTGCGCGATCGCCCATTCGACCGACGGCGGCGCCGCGCCGGTCGGGAACAGCCGCAACATCTCGGCCGGGTCCCGATCCGGGATCGACCGCAGCGACCGCAACCACGGGGGCAGCGACACGGCGCCGAACGGCTTCCCCGCCCGCCGCGCCCGATCCACGTGCAGCAGCTCGACCGCGTGCCCCGCCACCGTGCCGGCCGCCACCCGGGCGGTGTCGAGGTCGAGCCCCGGCGCCGACGGCGCGCCCGCCAACGGCGCGCGACCCGCGAGCGCGTCGCCGAGCTCGACGAACATCGCGCGGGTCCCGGCGCACACCTGCGCCGCCCCGAGCAGCCAACCGCCCTGGTCGAGCGCGTCGAACCACGCAGCGCCCGAGCCGAGCTCGGCGAACGGCGTGTCCGCCACCCCGTCGCCCGCCAGCAGCAGGTGAGTGGTGATCTGGGACAGCCCGAGTGAGGTCTTGTACAGCGCGGAGGTGGCCACCGGCACGGGCTCGCCGGTCCGCAGCGGCCCGGAGATCCCCGCCAGCGCGATGAGCCACGCGTCGTGCACGGTGGGGGCCTCCCGGTGAGCCGCTGCGCGGAGAGCCTCGGCGAGGGCCCGCACCGCGGCGAGGGTCGCCGACCACACCGGCCCCACCTGGCCGAGCGCGCTCGCGTTCATCGGCAGGCCGCGGCGGCGGTCCGGGTACGGGCAGGCCACCACCCGGGTCGCCGCAGGGTCGTACCGAGCCGACGCGACCTCTCCGAGGGGCCTGCCGTCGACGTCGAGCCAATCGACCGCCCGCGCGTCGACCAGGCCCTTCGCCCAGGTCACGCGGCCTTCGGCTCGAGCGAGAGCCGCCGCGGCGGGAGCTCGACCGTGCCGAGGTCGGTCGCCACCCACAGGCGCAGCTCGACCGACGCGGGCCGCGCCGGACAACGGAACCGGTAGGTCCCGATCGACAGCTCCTCACCCGGCGCGCCCGACGCGGCGATCACCTCGTACGACGGGATCGGCCCGAGCCGCGAGAACGCGGTGGCCGCAGCTTCGGGCTGGTCGAGCTCGACCCCGTCGACCGTCACCCGGAGCCTCGGGCCGAGGCGGGTGCCCATCCGCACCAACAGCGAGACGGGCTCGGGCTCGAGGTTCACCACCGCGAGGGTCACCGCGAGCTGCCCGTCCTGGTGGGCGAGCGCGTAAACGGCGTCGAACCGGTGTGGCGGAGGTGGGGGCGTCTGCGGCGCCATCTGCGGGGGTGCAGGGTCCGCGTGGGCCACCGGCGCGACCGCGAGCAACAACCCCCCGAACGTGAACCGTCGACGATCGACCATCGGACCTCCCACGCACTCCCCTACCCTCGCGGTGGATCGGGGCGTGTAAGCGTCCGGTAACCACAGGCGAGCGGTCCGGCGCCGGTTGGTGTACCCTCCGCCGATGTTCCTCCTCGCCCGATTGTCCGCGTGCCACGTCCTGCAGGTCGAAGAGCTCGCGCGCCTCCCGCTCGGAGACGGCGATCTGGTCGCCCTGTTCCCGCCCGACGGCGCGCTGCGGTTGTTCGGCCAGGTCCCGGTGCAGGTGGTGCTCGGGGGCGGCGCCGCGGGCGAGGTGCCGTCGGTCGCGCTGAGCCGCGACGGCGACACCGACCCGTTGTCGTGCACCCTGATCGAGAACGGCAACGTCGCGGACTGCGGGGTGATCCCCGATGTCCCGACCGACCACGACGGGATCGCCCTGTCCGTGTCCGCCGGCGACGAGACGATGTCGGCGGTCGCGCTCGGCCGCCTGCCGACGCCAGGCCTCGGTTGGTCGCTGCTCGAGGGCACCACGTTCCGCCGGCTCGGGGGCAACACCGATGTCCTGCCGGTGGTCAACGCGCAGCTCGCCACGTCGTCTTCGGCGTTCCTCGCCCTGGACGGGTACAACGGGGCCCCCGGCGACTACACGATGGTCGCGGGTCCGTCGGGCCTGCAGCCGGACGGCGGGCTCGCGATCGCGGCGCCCGGGCTCACGTTCGTGGTGCCGGTCGAGGTCGACGACGAGGGGTCGGTGCGCGGCTCGACCCGCGCGGCTTGGTTGCCGCTTCCGGTGAACGGCGAGCGGGCGTACCTCCTGCTGCTCGACGTGGAGGTCACGGGCAAGTTGTACACCGACGTGCTCGACGATCTGGTGGTGAACGCCGACCTGCCCGCGATCGCGGTGCAGGCGCTCGCGAGCTCGCTCGGCTCGGGCGGCAACCAGGTGTTGGAGCTGGTCCGGTTCGACGTGGACCGCGACGGCGACGGCGAGGGGGACGCGGCGAGGGTCGAGCTCGCGGGCTCCCCTGCCCCGGCCACGCTCGAGGCGTGGGCGACGTTGCCCGAGTCCCGCTGAGGTCAGACGGAGAACGACTCCCCACACGAGCAGCTGCGCTTCGCGTCGGGGTTGTTGAACACGAACCCGTTCTTCACCAGCGACGCCTCGAAGTCGACCTCGACCCCGTTGAGGAACAGGTAGCTCTTCCGGTCGACGCACACCTTCAGCCCGTCGAACTCGAACTGCTTGTCGGTCGGCTCCGGGAGCTCGACGAAGTCCATGAAGTACGAGAAGCCCGAGCATCCGCCGCTGCGCACCCCGAGGCGCATCCAGCCGGCCGGCGCCGGGCCCTCCCGCAGGACGGAGTCCGAGGACCGACTTTCCGCAGGACGGAGTCCGACCGCCGAACGATAGAATTTCTCCGACACGAGCTCGCGGCCGCGCGCGACCGCCCGGGGGGTGAACTGGACCGGCATCACGGGCCTCCGGTAGGTCCGTAACCTCCCTCATACAGGGTGGCGTGTCGGCGGAGGGACCGGACCGCCTCGACCACCGCCGCGGCGACCCGATCGATCTCGGCCTTGGTGGTGAACCGCCCCACCCCGAACCGGACCGACCGCTGGGCAACCGTCGGCTCGCCGCCGAGCGCGGTGAGCACGTGAGACGGGGACAGCGCCTCCGAGCTGCACGCGCTGCCGGTGGACAGCGCCACCACGTCTCGCACCGCGATCAACAACGCGGCGGCCTCCACGCCGTCGAACGACACGTTCAGGTTGTTCGGCGCCCGGCGCACCGGGTCGCCGTTGATCTCCACCCCATCGAGCTCGCTCGCCAGCGCCGACCACAGACGGTCGCGCAGCGCCGCCACCCGTGGCAGCTCTTCCTCGCGGGTCCGCGCGAGCTTCTGCGCAGCGAGGCCCATGCCGACGATCGAGGGCACCGGCAGCGTGCCGGACCGCATCCCGCGCTCGTGCCCCCCGCCGTACACCAGCGGCTCGAGCTCGACCCGCGGCCGCGAGCGGCGGACGTACAGCGCTCCGATCCCCTTCGGCCCGTACATCTTGTGCGCGGACAGCGACAACAGGTCGACCGGCAGCGTGCGGGTGTCGATCGGGTAGTAGGTGGCCTGCGCTGCGTCGCAGTGGGTGAGCACGCCCCGTGAGCGGCACATGGCCGCGATCGCGTCGAGCGGTTGGGTGACCCCGATCTCGTTGTTCACCGCCATCACCGACACCAGCGCGGTGGTGGGACGCAGCGCATGCTCGAGCGCGCCCAGATCGACCCGACCGTCGGATCCGACGGGGAGCACCGTGACGTCGAACCCCTGACGCCCGAGCGCCGCCATCGGGTCGAGCACGGCCGGGTGCTCGGTCGACCAGGTGACCACGTGGTCCTTGCCCACGGTCGCCCGGGCGTGCCGGGCGACCCCGAGGATCGCGAGGTTGTTCGCCTCGGTGGCCCCGCTGGTGAACACGATCTCTTTCGGGGACGCGCCGATCAGCGACGCGATCCGCGCCCTGGCCTCCTCGGTGGCCGACCGAGCGTCGGCGCCGAACCGGTGGGACCGGGAGGCAGCGTTGCCGTAGTGCTCCACGAAGTACGGGATCATGCCTTCCACCACCTCGGGGTCACACCGGGTGGTGGCGAGGTTGTCGAGGTAGATCGGCGGCTCGTCCATGGTGGGCTCCGTATCGCGCGCCGTACGAGCACGAGCTCGCACCGAACCGATCGACGGAGCCTCCTACCCGGAGATCGACTCGCCCCCGTCCACCCGCAGCACGTTCCCGGTCATCCAGTCGGTGCCCCGGTCGGTCAGCGCGAGCAGGCAGTTCGCCACGTCTTCGGGGGTGGTGAGCCGCTTGTGTGGGTTCCGCTCGAGCGCGCGCCGCGCGATCTCGTCCGAGCCGGGGATCTTGTCGAGCGCGGCGGTCCGGGTGACCCCCGCCATGATCGCGTTCGCGGTCACGCCGTGTCCGGCGAGCTCGTGCGCGAGCTGGCGCACGTGGGACTCGAGCGCACACTTCGCCGCGCTGACCGCGCCGTAGCTCGGCCACGCCGCGAGTGACCCCGAGGACGTCATCGCGAAGATTCGCCCGCCGGACCCCATCAACCCGCCGCCCACCAGGTCCTGCGCCCAGTACACCAAGCTGTTGGCCATCACGTCGAGCGTCATGTCGAGGTGCTTGCGGCCGATGATCTCGCCCTCCGCTCCCACGAACGGGCGAAGGGTGCCGAACGCGAGCGAGTGCAGCAGCACGCGCACCCGGTCGCCCTCCCCCATCTGCGCGCGGAGCGCAGCGATCCCGGCCGCCCGCTCTTCGTCCCCCGCAGCGTTCGCGTTGTGGAACACCACAGGGACGCCATGCCCACGGAGCTCGGTGATCAACGCCTCGATCGCAGGCATCGCGCCCCGCCGGTCGAGGTGGGCACCGAACACGCCGAACCCGCGGGCGGCGAACGCCCGCGCCGCCGCCGCACCGAACCCCGACGACGCGCCGAGGATGGCGATCCACTCACGCGCCATCGGTCACTGGCCCCCGGGCGCCGGGTGGTTCGGCGGCATCTGCCCGCCTTGGGGTCCCGGGGCGCCGCCGGGAGGCGGCTCACCAGGGACGGCCACCGCACCTGGGCCGGGCTGGGGCGCGGGGGCGTCGGCCGCGGGCTCCTTGACCCACGAGATCACCAGCGCGCTGCGGATCTTCTCGATCACGACGACCGCGTTCTGGTGCTCGAGCTGGGACCGCGCCTCGTCCTTCGTGTCCTCGATCGGGGTCGAATCCCGCTTGTCGAGCACCTCGACGATGTGCCACCCGGCCCGCGACGACAGCGGACCGAGGACATCGCCCTTGTTCGCCGCGAACGCCGCGTCGCCCCACAGTGGGTTCTCGTGCTCGTGCAACCAGCCCGCCTCGCCGCCCTTCCCCTTGGTGGCCGGGTCGACCGAGTGGTCCTTCGCGAGCTGCGCGAAGTCCTCGCCCTTCTTCAAGCGGGCGAACAGGTCCTTGGCGAGCTGCTCGTCTGCGACCTGGATCTGGCGGGCGCGAACCTCGGGCTTCGAGAACCGGGCCTTGTTGTCCTCGTAGTACTTCGCGATCGCGGCGTCGTTGACCTCTTCCTTGGCCAGCTGCGCCCGCATCGCCGAGGCGAGCACCTGACGCTCCGCGAACGCGAGCTGCAGCTGGACGTCCGGGTCGTCCTGGAGCTTGCGCTCGAGCGCCTTGAAGTACAGCTGGTTCGCGAGGGCGTACTCCTCGGCCACGTGCTTGCCGCCCGTGGTCCACGCGAACTCGGCGCGCTGATCGTCGGGCACCCGCATCCGCTTGAACACGAGGTCGAGCTCGCGCGCGCCGATCGCCTGACCGTCGACGGTGAGGACCGTCTCGCCGGGGTCGACGATCGCGCCGGGAGGCGCCGCCGCCGTCGGAGCGGCCGGCGGGGGGTTGTTGCAGGCAGTCAGGGCGAGCAGGATCGCGGTTCTCAAACGTCCCTCCAGCGGGGGCGCACGATACCCCGGCGAGCCGCGCGAGTAAACGGCGGCAGCACACCGCGGGCGGGGCTACACGGGGAACTCGGAGGACGGATGTGGTGGTCGTCGATCGCGTTCGCGCAGGCTCCGGTCCCAGCGCCCACCGCCGAGATCCGGTGGACGCGCGACCGCGCCGCCCTGACCCTGACCCCGGCGGCAGGCACGAAGATCGCGCCGGACGCCCCGTCTTCGCTCACGCTCGCGTGGGGGACCCGGTCCGCCACGTTCGAGGCCGACGGCTCCGCGTGGGGCGCCGGCTTCGCCCTGGGTGAGCTGCGGGGGGCCTCGGTCGAAGGTGAGCTCTCGGTCGGGCTGTGCGCGATCGACACCGGCGAGTGCACCCCGACCACCTGGGATCTGCGCGGTGCGGTCGGCGCGGCCCGCCGCGGGGTCGTCGCCCTGGGGGTGAGCGCGCCCGAACCGCACCCGGCGGCGTTCGGGCCGAACGCCACCACCTCGGAGGCCGACCGCGCGTTCGTCGCGGCGCGCGCCAGCGGCAAGCCGATCCTGCTCGACTTCTCCGCCGTGTGGTGCCCCCCGTGCAACCAGCTCGGCGCGGAGGTCCTCCACGGCCCTCCGAGCGAGGAGCTCGCGCAGTACGAGGTCGCGGTGGTCGACGTGGACCACCCGAGCAGCTTCGCGCTCAAGGACCGGTACGGGGTCAGGGGCTACCCGACCCTCGTGGTGGTCGACGCCGACGGGAACGAGAAGAGCCGCAGGGTCGGGTACACCGATCGCGCGTCGTTCCTCGGGTGGCTCGCGGGCGCCGCCGACTCGACCGACGCCGCCGATCTGGCGAAGCCGCCCGAGGCCGTCGACCCGGCGCGGGCGGCGGAGCTCGGGTGGCTCCGGGTGGGCGAGGGCGAGCACGATCTGGCGCGGCCGTGGCTCGCCCGGGCCGAGGCCGGCGCCGACGGGTTCGAGCTTCGTCGGCTGCGGTTCGCGCTGCAGCCGGCGGTGGCGGACCTGGAGTGGCTGGTGGCGAACGCGCCCCAGCGCGCGATCGACTTCGCGGGGGTGGCGCCCGAGCTGAAGGCAACCGCGCCGGACCTCGTGTGGGAGGCGGTCGAGCTCGGGCTGCAGCAGGCGCGCGGGCTCGACGTGGCGAACGCGCTGTCGTCCGCCGCCGAGGCGACCGACGACGAGGCCCTCGCCCGGCGGTTCCACGCGGCCGCCGCGGCGGTGGTGGCGTCCGAGATGACCGGCGACCACGAGCGCGACAAGGCGTTCGTCTCGTGGCTGTCGCACCTGCAAGAGGAGGCCGGCGACGCCGACGGCGCGGTGAAGACCCTGCGCGACGCGGTCGCGGCCTACCCCGACGAGCCGACGTTCGACCTGTCGCTCGCGCCCCTGCTCACCCGGCTGGCCCGGTACGACGAGGCGCTGGCGTCCGCCGACCGAGCGATGTCGCTGGCGTGGGGAGACAACCACCTCCGAGCCGCGCTCGCCAAGGCGCAGGCGCTCGAGGCGATGGGCCGGGGGGACGAGGCGAAGCAGGTCGCCGAGGCCGAGTTGGCCGCACAACCGCCCGCCGCCGAGGAGCTCGACGTGCGGACCCACCGGTACCGGCAGAAGTTGACCGCGTTCGTCACCCCGCCGGCCGAGCGGGTCGCCCCCTGACCTTGGTGGGTGAGGCGTTCTTCGCCCGTCCGGTGGTCGAGGTCGCGCGCGACCTGCTGGGGCGCCGGTTGCGCCATGGCCTGGTGGAGTTGCGGATCACCGAGGTCGAGGCGTACCTCGGGCCACACGACACCGCCGCCCACAGCCGCTCCGGCCGGACCGCGCGAAACGCCGCGATGTGGGGCCCGGTGGGGCGCGCGTACGTGTACCGGTGCTACGGGCTGCACCAGATGCTGAACCTGGTCGCCGGGAGCCCCGGCGGGGGCGCGGCGATCCTGATCCGCTCCGCCGAGGTCGTCGCCGGAGCCGAGCTCGTCGCCGCCCGGCGCGGCGGCCGGACCGGTGCCGACGCGGTGGCAGGCCCGGGCAAGGTCGCCGCGGCGCTCGCGATCGACCGCGCCTTCGACCACCACCCGGTGTTCGAGCCGGAGGGCCTCGAGCTCCACGTGGGTGAGCCGGTCGACGCGGCCTTGGTGGGGCCGCGGGTCGGGATCGGATACGCCGCGCCCGCCGACCGGGACGCCGACCTGCGGTTCGCGATCGCCGGCACCCGCGCGGTGACGCAGCGACGCTCGCTGCGCAGCCCGCCGGACAGAAAGGGATAGGAGCGCACGATGCGGTTCCACGAAGAGCTGATGGGCGTGTACTTCGACGATCTGGACGCGTTTCAGATCCTGCACAACGCCCGGTACCTCCTCCTGTTCGAGCGAACGCTCGGCAGCTTCTGGGAGATGATCGGGGTGCGGGCGTTCGACCCGAGCGCCGCCGGCGATCACTGGCACCTGGTGCGCTCGAACAGCATCGACTACCTCCGCCCGGTGCAGGGGGTGCAGCGGGTCCGGGTGCGGGTGTGGATCGAGAAGCTCGGCCGGACCTCGCTCACGTTCGGGTTCCGGCTGATGCCGATGGGCGAAGACGTGGACTGCGCGGTGGGCACCCGCACGATCGTGCGCATCGAACCCGGGACGCGGCGCCCCTCGCCGTGGACCGACGAATTCCGAACCAAGGTGGGTCCATGGGTCCGGTCGGTCTGATCTTGGCAGCGGCGGCGTGGGGCCAGCAGCCCGCACCGGCCGACGAGGAGATCGTGGTGTGGGGACAGCTCGCGCGCGAGCGGGCCCGCGACGCGGTGGTGCACGCGCTGGAGGACCTCGGATACGAGGTGGTCCGGCGCGACGGCGAACAGATCGTGCTCCGTCCGCCGTCGGCGTGGACCGGCCGGGCGACCCTGCACGAAGACGGCACGCTGTCGTTCGGTCGGCCGGCGGTGGGGTTTCGGTCCGCGCCCCCGGAGGCGTTCGAGCGCGCGGCGCCGCTCGCGCCGTCGGAGGGCGAGCTCCAAGTAGGCGGGCCGTCGTTCTGGCTGCTCCCGTCCGCCCGCAAGCGAGACGCCGCGAACGACCGAGTGCTCGAGGCGGTGCACGGCCCGATCGTGCAGTTCGAGGTCGTGTCGCAGCGCACCGCGCTCGAGAACCAGCTCGCGCTCCTGCCCGAGCAGCTCGACGCGCTGTGGGCGAGCGGCGCGCCGTTGCCGAGCGGGACCCCCGGACCGTTGGCCACCGCGGAGGACAGGCGCCGGGCCGTGCTCGCGTACTGGGCCTCCCGCACCGACACCGCCGAAGGCACCCGGGTCGCCGAGGTGGTGGAGAAGTGGCTGTCGAACGTGGTCCAACCGAGCGGAACGCCGATCACCGACGCGGAGCGAGCGGAGTACGAAGCGCGCCGGACCGACGGCCGACGCCTTCCCTGAACGGACCGCTCGTCGGACGGGCGTGCGCCTGCTACACTCGTTCGAGCGACGGGCTTTCTCGATCGCTTTCGTCTGTCTGGGGGTTTCATGGCCAGTGACAAGGGCAGCACCCGGGTGACCGACGCGTTCGGCGGGCACTATTTCGCATTGGAGCTCGGTGGTACGCAGGTCGCCCACTTCCTCGAGTGTTCGGGCCTGAAGTCCACGGCGACGGTGTTCGAGATCGAAGAGGGCGGCCTGAACGGGGTCACGCACAAGCGCCCCGGCCAGTCGCGGTGGGAGAACATCACCCTTCGCTACGCGACCAACGCCACGCAGCCGCTGCTCGAGTGGCGAGACAAGTTCATCCGCGACCAGTTCTCGACCCGCGCCGACCCGAAGGCGAGCTCCGGCGCGATCGTGCTGTACGACAACGCCGGAACCGTGATGCGGCGGTACGAGTTCACCAGCGCCTGGCCGGTGTCCTGGGAGGGCCCGTCGCTGAACGCCGGCTCGTCCGAGCTCGCGGTCGAGTCGCTCGAGATCGCCCACGAAGGCCTGGTGGTCAAGAACTTCGCTCGCTGAGCGCCCGTGGCGTGTGGGGGCAGGTCAGCGGAGCGACAGGAACAGGTCGATCGGCCGGCCGACCCGGTCCGCCCAGGCGTCTTCCTGGTGCGGCGCGCCCGGCTCCCACCAGTGCCACAACGTCTCGTCCCACACCCACCCGGCGGCGGCGAGGGCGTCGGCGAACTGCCGGGTCTCGCAGTAGTTGTCCGACGCGTCGGGATCGTCCTCGGAGGCCCCGTCCCCGTCGAGGTCGACGCACGCGTCGTCGGCGCCGGGGCCCCCGCCCGAGTCGACGTACACGGCGGTGCCGACCGGCGGGGTTGCCAGCCACAGCTGCTCGATCGTCGGCTCATCGGCTCCGAGCTTGCCCCACCCGAGCGTGCCCGACAGGCTCGCCACGAAGTCGTACGACCCGGGGGACCGCTCGGCCGCGACCAGGGAGACCAGGCCGCCGAGCGAGCTGCCGAGGAGCCCGTCGTGGCCGGTCGAGCCGTAGGTCGCCTCGACGTGGGGGCGCACGTGGTCCTCGATCCACCCGGCGTACTCGTCTGCGCGCCCGCCGATCAGGGTGCCGTCGCCGATGTCGTCGGGGACGTGGGTGTACTCGTCCGTCCGGTCGACCGTGTTGTCGATCCCCACCACCAGCACCGGCTCGCGCGACGTCAGCGACTCCTGCAGCCGCCACCCGCCCCACGGGCTGGCCGGATCGAACAGGTTCTGCCCGTCGTGGGCGTACAGCACCGGCCACGGTCCGGCCCCGCCGGGCACCCATACCCGCAGATCGCGGGGCTTCAGGTCCTCGCCCGCCAGCGCCGGCCACCGATCGAGGCGCGGAGCATCCACCGGGGCCGCGACGTACGAGATCTCGCCGTACGCGTCGAACGTGTAGGACCGGGCGACCGGATCGGCGGACCAGGCGTCTGCCCGAACCCACTTGTACTGCTGGCCCTCGGGCTCGACGACCTCCACCCGGACCCACGAGAACCCGGCGCCGGCGGTCGCGGGGACGGGCTCCCACCCGCTGAAGTCCCCGGCCACCGACCAGCCGGGCTGATCGGACTCGACCACGAACCAAGCCGAGTCACCGTCGCGCACGGGCCACCCGCCGGACCACGCGACCTCCTGCACCACCTCCGCCGGTGACACCTCACCGGCGATCAACGCCCGCACCAGCTCCACGTCTCCCGCAGCGGTGACCGGCGGGGTCGAAGGGGGCGGGGCCGTGCTCACCCCTTGGCCCTCGGCCCGCGGTTCGACGCCTCCGGAGGTACACCCCGCGACGAGCCACACCATCTCCCCTCCCCGGGCGGGCCGTAACTCGATCGCGGGTTACGGCCATCGGGCGTTGCGCCGGTCCGACCGCCGCGCTACTTGCGCGTGTCGCCCGTGCGAGGGCCGCGGGGTCACGTATGCCCCGCCTCGAGGTGAAGCTTGGCGAAGAAGAAGAACATTGCGCGTACGACCGTCCACATCGAGTGTACGGAGCAGCGCGAGACCGGCGTTCCCGGCATCAGCCGGTACACCACGCAGAAGAACAAGAAGAACACTCCTGCCCGGCTGGAGCTGCGCAAGTACAACCCGTACTTGAAGCGGTACACCGTGCACCGGGAAGTGAAGTAGCGACCTCCGGCGGGCATTTCGTCCGCCGATCCAACCGCCGACGCGGCCACGAGCTCCGTTCCTGACGTACTCGTAAACCCCCGTGTCGGTGCAACCTCAGCACCCTGTCGACCGTCCTTCGGGACGGATCGGAGCGAGACCAATGGCTCGTTATCGTGGACCCCGGCTCAAGCGATGCCGGCAGGCGGGTACGGTGCTTCCCGGTATGACGACCGCGGCGACCCTCAGTCGCCCGTTCCCTCCGGGTGAGCATGGTACCAAGCGGCGCGCGAAGCCGTCCGACTACAAGATCCGGTTGATGGAGAAGCAGAAGGCGCGCTGGCACTACGGCATCCTGGAGAAGCAGTTCCAGCGGTACGTGCGCGAAGCGTCCCGGATGCGGGGCCCGAGCGGCTCCAACCTCGTGCTCCTCCTCGAGTCGCGGCTCGACAACCTCGTGTGGCGCCTCGGGCTCGGCCGCACGATCTCCCACGCTCGCCAGCTCGTGGTTCACGGCCACATCCTGGTGAACGGCCGCCGGGTCGACCGGCCGTCGTTCCACGTGGCCCCGGGCGCCGACATCTCGGTGCGCGAGCGCTCGCGCGCGAAGCCGTTCGTCGCCGAGATCCTCGAGCAGTCGGCCACCCAGCCGAAGCCGTCGTGGCTCGAGTTCGACCCGGCGAAGGCCGCGGGCAAGCTGCTGCTCGCGCCCGAGCGGTCGGACCTCCCGTTCGATCTGAACGAGAACGCGATCATCGAGTTCTACAGCCAGAAGCTGTGATCCCGTCCCGCTCCGCCGCTCCCGTCACACCAGACGGTCGAGCGGGCGGGGCGGGTCGATCGCCGCCGTCAGCCGAGACACGGCCCACGCCGTCCCGAGGCTCGCAACCATCGCGAGCGTGCGGAACGGGAACCCGCCGTCGGCCCACTCCGGGTACGGCAGGAACGCCGGCAGCCCGAGCACCGGCTCTCCGCCGCCGAGGCGGAGCACCAGCGCCACCACCAGCCCGACGAACGCGCCGGTCCGGTTGGCCCGCCGATCGAACATCGCGAGGGTGAGCTGCGGGAACAGCGCGACGTACACGATGTCGCCGCACAGGTACCACAACGCGGCCACCGAACCCACGGTGAGCGCGGTCAGGGTGGCGACCGCGCCCAACACGAGCACCAGCAGCTTCACCACCTTCTCGATCCGAGCGGGATCGGCCGCCGGGTGGAGCAACCGGCGGTACAGGTTCCAGGTCAACATCGACGAGGCCGACAAGATCGAGCTGTCGACCGACGACATCACCGCCGCGGTGACCGCGCCGAGGCCGACGACCGACACCCACCACGGCATCGCGTACCGCAGCAGGTACGGCAACACCAGGGCCGGCGTGGCCACCAGGTCGGCCTGCTGCGCCTCGGTCCACCCGAACGACCGCGCCGACAACCCGAGGAACAGCGGAGGCACGACCAGCAGCGCGCACAACACGCCCGCGCCCACGCTCATCTGCACCGCCACCCGCTCGCTCGGCGAGGCGAGCACGCGCTGGAAGTAGCAGTTCCACGGGATCCCCCCGAGGGTGAGCAGGATCGTCCAGTCCCACCAGCTGATCGCGTCGTGCAGCCCGGTGAACGAGGTCCCGTCGGCGTGGGCGACCATCGCGGGCATCCCGCCGGACCACGCCACCGCGTACGGCACCGCGATCCCCAAGCCGACCACCAGCAGCGCGAGCTGGACCACGTCGGTCCACGCCACCGCGCGCAGCCCGCCGAACGCGGTGTACGCCACCGCCACCGACGCGCTCGCGACCACCGCGAGGCGAACGTCGATCCCGACCACCGTCCCGAAGGTGGTGCCGAGCGCGAGCAGCACCGCCGCGGACCACACGAGCTCGGACAGCACCGCCGGCACCAGCAGCACCGCGGCCATCGACCGCCCGTACCGCTGCTCCAGTGGATCGACCAGGGTCCAGAACTGGTGCCGGCGCATCGCCGGGGCGAACAACAGCCCGCCGATCACCAGCGACAGGGCATAGCCCACGCCGGCCTGCACCCCCCACAACATCCCCTTGGACCAGGCCTGCTCCGCGGTGCCGTTGACGTACCCGCCGCCCACCCAGGTCGCGGTGGTGGTGAGCACGCCGACCCACAGCGGCAGGCCTCGCCCGGCGAGCATCAGGTCCTCGACCTGCGCCTCGCCCTCCACCCGCGGGCTCGCGCGCGCGGCGAGCATCCCCACCCCGAGCACGAGCGCGTAGTTCACGCCCATCGCGACCGCTGCGGCCCAGAACACGCCGGTGTCCATGTCTCGCTCCGACCGACCGGCTAACGCAACTCGGCGATCGCGCCGCCCAACCCGCCGGCGAGGAGCGCGTGGACCTCGGCCGACCGCAGCTCGGCCGCGCCGCCCGCCGAGCCGCACCGCTCGCGCAGGCGCGCCAGCAGCGCCCGGTGCAGCGGGGTGGCCCCCGGACCGTACAGCGCCTCGGCCAGCTGCCGAGCGGACTCCTCTCCGTCGCGGCGCCACACCACCAGGATCCGCACCGCGTCGGACTCGGGCTGGACCGCGCGCCCGGCCGCCCCCCGCGCCGCGTCGGCGAGCGCGTCCTCCGCGTCCTCCGGAGGGTCCCCGCGGATCAGCAGCGCGAGCGCGCGGGTCGTCGACGCCCACGATCGGGCGGCGTTCCCGCGGACCCCCGAGGCCCACGCCAGCGCTTCGTCTGCGTTGCCGGCGTTGAGCGCCAACATCGACAAGTTCAGCCGAGCGGTGGACACGACCCCGCGACCGGCGAACCAGGTGGCGGCGAGCGCGTGCAGCACCTCGATCCCCTCCGCCAGCTGGCCGCGCTCGAGCGCCTCGAGCGCGCGGGTCAGGCGGTGGCGGGCGATCGACCGCACCCCACCCCACCCCACCAGCGCCGCGCCGAGCCCGAACGCGACGCCAGGCACCGCCGAGCCGACCGCCACCGAGCCCACCGCGGCGAGCGCGGCCAGCGCCGGCACCCCGACGGCGGCCGGGGCCGCGAACAGCGCGCCGTGCAGCGGCCGGATCCGCCTCCCCGAAGCGTCGGTCAGCTCGGGTCGCCGCACCGACCGGGCC
>JBEBJC010000940.1:0-3546 GCA_040080105.1 Myxococcota bacterium | reverse complement strand
CCGCTCCCCCCTGCGCGGGGCGGCGTCGACGTGTCGCACCCCCCGGAGACGGTCAGCCCGATCAGCGTCACCGAGGCGCCCGACCCGACCGTGACCACCGCGCCAGCCTCGGACGGGACCAGCACCGGTCGGCGCTCGACCCCGCTGTCCCACGCGACCAGCGCGAGGTCGCGCTCCAGGGTCGCGAGGCTCGGGTACGTGCCGGGGCACATCGTCACCACCGCCCCGGGCTCGGCGACCGCGAGGGCCGCCGCCAAATCGATGAATGCGAGCTCCGACCCGGCCGGCTGTCGCACCACGACCAGCATCTCGTCGACCGAACCGTCACAGGCGAGATCGCAGCTCGACAGGCAGCCCGCGGTCCCCTCGCCCCCCGTGTCCACGAACCACGCGCCGGTGTCGCCCGGGGGCTCGGGCGGCTCGGGCGCAGGCGCGACGGGCTCCTGCCGGAGCTCCGGCAGGGGCGTCGCACAACTCCCGAGGAACCACCACACACCGACCTCACCGGCGCACGATACCCCGCCGCTGGGCGACCGGCAGGTGACTCTCCGGAAGGCGGAGCGGCGTGGCATGATGGCGGCCCGGAGGCGGGGTGGCGGGGTTCGAGGTGTACGTCGGCGACCAGCGGCTGGAGCGGCGAGAGCTGCCCCCCGGGCCGATCGCGGTCGGTCGCTCCGCCGAAGCGGACTGGTCGTTCGGGGAGCTCGGGCTGTCCGATCTGTCGTCGCGCCACCTGGAGCTCGCGCGAGACGAGCACGGGGTGGTCAGGGTCCGCGACCTCGGCAGCACCAACGGCACCCGCGTCAACGGCGTGCCGATCGAGGTGTGTGAGCTGAAGGACGGGGACGAGGTCCGCGCCGGGTCGGTGCGGCTCGTGCTGCGGATGGACCCGGCGCTCGCTCCGGCGGACGCGCTGCAGTGGGCGATCGATCAGCTGGACGGGCTGGTCGCGGAGCGCACGCCGACCGATCGGCTGCGCCGGGTGGTCGCGCTGGCGCGCGCGGCGACCGGCGCGGGGGTCGGGTGGGCGCTGCAGTGGGAGGGCACGCCGCGGGCCCCGCGGTACCGGGTCCTGGTGCACGAGGGCGGTCCGGCCGACGTGCCGGAGCCGAGCCAGGTGTCGACCTCGATCGTGGGGCGAGCGACGCGGGCGGGCCGCGCGGTGTGGACCGAGGACGCCACCGCGGACGCCCGGTTCCGCGACGCGGCGTCGGTGCGGGCCCTGGCGCTGCGCACCGCCGCCGCGATCCCGCTCGGAGGTGGAGGGGTGCTGTTCCTCGCCGGTGAGCGGCCGATCGCGGCGCCGGTGCGCGCCCGGGTCGAGGCGCTGTGTCGGGTCGCCGCCCCGCTCGTCTCCGCGCGTCGCCCGCCGGCGCCCGATCGAGACCCGTCGGACGAGGTCCTCCCGGGGGTGGTCGGGCGGTCGCCGGCGATGCGCGAGCTCGCGGAGCAGGTGCGCACGTTCGCGGCCCTCGGGTACCGGATCCTGCTGCTGGGGGAGCGCGGCACGGGCAAGTCGCTGATCGCCCGCGCGGTTCACCAGCTGTCGGGCACGCCGGGAGCGCTCGTACACGCCGACTGCCCGAACCTGGTGTCCACCCTCGCCGAGAGCTTGTTGTTCGGCCACGAGCGCGGCGCGTTCGCGAACGCGACCCACCAACACGTCGGTTGGGTCGGACGGGCGAACGGCGGCACGCTGTTCCTCGACGAGATCGGGGACCTGCCGGCGGAGATCCAGCCGAAGCTGCTGTCGCTGCTCGAGGAGGGCACGTTCGAGCCGGTGGGGGCGACCCGGCGCCAGCCGTTCACCGGCCGGGTGGTCGCGGCGACGAACCGGGACCTGGAGGCCGCCGACAGCCCGTTCCGGCGCGATCTGTTCGATCGGCTCGCCCAGGTGGTGATCCGGGTGCCGGCGCTGCGCGACCGCCCGGGCGACGTCCCGCTGCTGGCGCGCCGGCTGTTCGACGCCGAGGTGGAGCGGATCCGGAAGCTCGGGCCCACGCCGCCGTCGACCCTGTCGCCCGAGGCCCTCGCGGTGCTGGCCCAGGCCCCGCTGGACGGCAACGTGCGCGCCCTGCAGTCCATGGTGATCCGAGGGATCGGGCGCGCGCTGGTGGAGCCGTGTGACGAGGTGCTCCCCCGGCACCTCGACACCCGGCCGCCCTCGGGTCCCGCCACCGAAGCCGGGTATTGGGAGGCGGTACACGGGTTCGAGCGGCGCGTGCTCGAGCAGGCGCTCGCCGCCCACGACGGGAACCAGACCGCGGCGCGCAAGTCGCTGGGGCTGTCGAACGGGGCGTGGGACCGAGCGAAGCGCCGGACCGGGCTGCAGATCTCCTGAGTCAGGTGCCCGGGGTGTGCAACCGCGCGATCGACAGCGCCGGCTCGACCCGCTCGGCGTACCCGGCGCGCCGCGCCGCCTCGGCCGCGAGGTGGGCGGACTCGGCGATGTCGGGGAGGAGCCGACGGAACTCGTCGAACCGGGCCCGCGACGCGGCCACGTGGCTCAGGAACGCCCGTGGATCGGGGTCGACGGCGGTCAGGTGCATCGCGATCGCGTGGGCCAGCGCGGCGACCTGCGCCGGCAGCGGGTCGACGGCGAGCACCGCCTCCACCCGGGCCCGCGCTTCGACGGGGTCCCCGCGGTCGCGCGCCAACATCGCGAGGTTCACGTCGGTGATCCCCACGTTGAGCTGGGAGCCGAGCCGCTCGAACAGCGACCGCGCGTCGTGGTATCGCTCGCGCGCCAGGTCGTGTCGCCCGCGGAACCGCGCGACCTCGGCGAGCATCGTGTGCGCGGCGCCGACGCCCTCGGTCCGGTGCTCGGCGCGAAACCCCTCGAGCGCTGCCTCGGCGCACGCCCACGCCGTGTCGAGGTCCCGCTGGTCGAGCGCGACCCGCGACGTGGTGGCGAGCACCAGCGAGCGGTCCGCCCCGACCTCGTCGCCCAACGCCGCCAGTCGGCGCCGCACCTCGCCGAGATCGGCCCCCAGCTCGATGTCGAGCCGGATCCTCGACAGCTCGATCCCACACCGCGTCACCGGGTCCGCGTCGCGCGCGACCTCCGCGGCGCGCGTGTACCACTCCACCGCGTCGGGGGCGTTGCCGAACCGGTGCTCCACCTCTCCGGCCAGCTGCAGGGCGCGGGCGTGGCGGGTCGGACGGCCGCCGCGGGACCGGTGGGCGGCCGTGCGGTTGGCGGCCCTGGCGCGGTCGGTGTCGCCGGCGAGGTTCGCGAGCTCGCCCCGCACGATCCACCCGTCGGCCCACCGCGGGTCGTCGTCGGGCACCCCGAGCTCCCGCAGCACCTGCTCGCGCTCCTCGACCCACCCGAGCGCCGCCTCGGCCGAACCGAGGTCGGACGCGAACACCGCGGCCTCGTGCAGCGGATCGAGCGCCGCCTCGCGCGCCCCGGCGAGCAGCCAGTGGCGCGCCACCCGCCCCGCCGACACGCCGGGCCGCGCCGACAGGATCTCGGCGCACCGGTGGTTCAACGAGCCCACCCGATCCCCTGCCCGCGCCAGCACCGCCTCGCGCACCATCCCG
>JBEBJC010000939.1:0-3548 GCA_040080105.1 Myxococcota bacterium | reverse complement strand
CCGGCACCGTGCCCACCGGCGGGAGCGCGCCCACCCCCACGGGAGGCGGCACGGGCACGATCGGCGGCACCGGCGCGGTCGGCGGCACCGGCGCGATCGGCGGGACCTCCCCGTAGGGGACAGCTGCGCCCCCACCGGGTACGGGTCGTCGATGCAGCTCGGTCCGATCGCGCGTGTGGATGGGGAGATCCGGGTGCCCGGCGACAAGTCGATCGGTCACCGATCGCTGCTGTTCGGGGCCCTGGCCGCGGGCAGCTGCCCGGTGGTCGGCCTGCCGTCCGGGGGAGACGTGCGCACCACCCTGGCGGTGATCCGCGCGCTCGGCGTGCGGGTGGACGAGCGCGGCGACCAGGTGGTCGTCCACGGGACCGGCTGGGCGGGGTTCGACGGGTCACCAGCCGAGCCGCTGTGGTGCGGCAACTCGGGCACGACCACCCGGCTGCTGCTCGGGGTGCTCGCGGGCCGCTCCGGCCGGAAGACGCTGACCGGCGATCCGAGCCTGTCGCGCCGCCCGATGGGGCGGGTGATCCGGCCGCTGACCCGGCTCGGAGCCGAGTTCGAGCTCCACGGAGACGGGCTCCCGCTCACGGTGATCGGCGCGCGGTTGCGCGGAGCCGAGCTGCGGTCGGAGGTCGCGAGCGCGCAGGTGAAGAGCGCGTCGATCCTCGCGGCGTTGCAGGCCGAAGGCGCGTCGGTCGTGTCCGAGCCCGCCCCGACCCGCGACCACACCGAGCGGATGTTGCTCGCGATGGGCGCTCCGCTCCGCCAGCGGCCCGACGGCGGGTGGGACGTGGGGGGCGGCGCCGCGCCGCTGCAGCCGGTGGCGTTCACCGTGCCGGGAGACCCGTCGTCGGCCGCGTTCCTGGTGGCGCTCGCCGCCGCCCGCCCGGGCAGCGTGCTCCGGGTCGAGGGGGTCGGGCTGAACCCGCGCCGGATCGGGTTCCTGCGGGTGCTCGCGCGGATGGGCGCCCAGGTGACGTGGGAGGTCCGCGGCAACGACCCGGAGCCGTGGGGGGCGATCGAGGTGCGCGGGGGCTCGCTGGTCGGGACCGAGGTCGACGGGGCCGACGTGGTCGACGCGATCGACGAGCTTCCGGTGCTCGCGGTTGCGGCGAGCCAGGCCGAGGGCACCACCACGATCCGCGGCGCGGCCGAGCTGAAGGTGAAGGAGTCGGACCGGATCGCGTCGACCGCGGCGTTGCTGCGCGGGTTCGGCGCGAGCTGTGAACCGCTCGACGACGGGTGGGTGATCCGCGGGCCGGCGAAGCTCCGCGGGGCGCGGATCGAGCCCGGGATGGACCACCGGATCGCGATGGCCGGGGCGGTGGCGGCGGCGTGCGCCGACGGGCCGTCCGAGCTCGACGGGCACGAGTGGGCGGCGGTGTCGTACCCGACGTTCTTCGACGATCTGCGGCGAATCAGCGCCTGAGCAGCTCGATCGCGGTCACCCCGTCGATCGGCCGGAAGTCGATCCGCACCCCGAGGTCCTCGCCGGTGCGCGGATCGATCGCGTGTACGGTGTCGTCGGCGGAGGTGCTCACCAGCAAGGTGTCGCCCACGATCGCGAGCCCGGCGGCCCGGGGCAGGGGGTTCGCCACCGTGACCGCGCCGGTGTCCGGGTCGACCCGCAGCAGCCCGCCTGCGTCGTGGCCGGTCACCCACCCCACGCCGTCGGCGGTGAACCGGACCGCCCGCGGCGCCGCGAGGCCGTCCTCGGGCCCGACCAGGTCGTCGAGCGGGGCGCCGGTGAGCGCGTCGTACCGGTGGACCCGGTCGGAGGTCCAGCCGGGCACGACCAGGTCGCCGGTCGGCTCGAACCCGAGCCCGATGTCCGGCCCGTCGAGCCCGCCCACCCCGGCGTCCACGAACACGTCGACGAACGTGCCGTCGGCCTCGTACCGCAGCACCTGATCGGTCTCGAACGACGACACGTACAGCCGCCCGTCCGGCCCGAACGCGGCCGCGTCCGGGTTGTCGAGCCCGCCGGTCTCGTCGTCGGAGGTGGCCGGGTCGTCGGCGACCAAGGGGCCAGTGACCTCGAACGTGTCCGGGTCCACCCGCACGATCGCGTCGTCGAGCTCGGCCACCGCGATCCACTCGCCGGTCGGGCCGGACACCACGGTCTGCGCGCCGGGCACGCCGCGGATCGCGCCGATCGACTCGAACGTGTCGGGGTCGAACAGGTGGATCTGCCCCCCGAAGTACGACGACACCGCGAGCACCGGGGGCGCTTCCGGCGGCGCCGGGGTGGACGGTGTCGACGGGGTGGACGGCGCCGACGGCGCGCCGGGTGCCGTCGGTGCCAAGGGCGACGAGGGTGACCGGGGGGAGGTCGGTCCGCAGGGTCCGCAGGGCTCGGCCGGGTTGCGGGGCCTGGCCGGTCCGACGGGCCTGCGGGGCCCGTACGGCGCGCGCGGTGTCGACGGGGTGAACGGTCAGGTGCGGTTCAAGGGTGACGTGTACCTGCGGACGAACGTCCTGAGCGTCGGGGCGCCGACGGACGTGGTGGTCACCTGCGACGACATCGACGACATCTTGCTGACCGGCGGGTGCGTCGCCGACGGACCGATCGGCGAGTTCGAGCTGATCGAGAGCTACCCGTCGGGCAACGGCCTGTTGCAGTTCGCGAGCTGGACTTGCCGGGCCGAAGAGATCGCGGGCGGGGTCGCCCCGTTCCGGGCGCGGGCGTTCTGCATCGACGTCCCGTGAGTCCTGGCCCGCTCGTCCGGCCGGTCGGCGGGTGGGTCGTCTTTCACGAGTTCGGTCGGTGGATCTACCGCAACCCGCGGATCTCCTCCGCGATCGCCCGCAGTTGAGGCGTGGCCCGGGACGGAGCGACCTCCCCGGCGGGCGCGTCCAGGGCCGCGAGCGCTGCCCACCCGCGCCCCGACCGTCCGTCGCGGGCCGCCGCCGCCAGGGCGACGGTCGTGCCGAGGGTCGTGCCCTCGACGAGCCGGCGGGTCGACCGCACCTCGGTCTCCGCGGCCGCGCCGCGCTCCGGGTCCCCGCGCAGGCTCTCCGTGACCATCCGCCACAGCGGGACCTGGCTCCCCACGATCCCGGTCGCGGGTCCGATCCGGTCGAGGTGGGCCCGGCTGTCCTCGATCGTGGTGCGGAACATCGCGGCCATCGCATCGAGCTCGGTCGCCGGCACCGCCCAGCCGCGGCTGCGCAGGTCGAGGACCCCGGCCGCCGCCTCGTCCGCGGCGCGGTCACGTTCGCCCAGCTCCCACGACAGCGTGGCCCGCCACGCGAGCGCGAACGGCGCGATCGCGTCCTCCCCCGGGTCGTCGCGATCGAGCTCCGCGTGGAGCTGCACCAGCGCGGCGTGGGCGGCGGCGGGGTCGTCGGCCGACCCGATCACCGCGAGCTGCATCCTCGCCCGCAGCGCCAGCGACCGCACCGGCTGGGCGAGCACCCACTCGAGCTCCCGTCGGGCGGACCGCGGGCGAGACCAGCCCAGGTACAGGTTCGCCAGCAGGTACCGTCCGGCCGACGTCGGCGTGGCAGCGAGGAGATCGGCCTCGGCCCCCACCAGGTCCCCGTCG
>JBEBJC010000938.1:0-3553 GCA_040080105.1 Myxococcota bacterium | reverse complement strand
GATCCTGTACAAGGCGCGCGAGCTCGTGCTGCGCGACGTGGACGAGCTGTCGTGGCTGGTGTCGCACGAGAACGGCAAGCTGTTCGACGAGGCGAAGGCCGAGGTGCTGAAGGGCGTCGAGTGCATGGAGTTCGGCTGTTCGCTGCCGAACCTCGCCGAGGGCGGCCAGCTCGAGGTGAGCCGCGGCGTGCGGTGCGAGATCACCCACGAGGCGCTCGGGATCGTCGCCGGGGTCGTCCCGTTCAACTTCCCGTTCATGGTGCCGCTGTGGATGATCCCGCAGGCGTTGGTGGGCGGGAACTGCTTCGTGCTCAAGCCGTCCGAGGTCGTGCCGCTGTCGACCCAGCGCCTGGCCGAGATCTTCGCCGAGGCCGGGCTCCCCGCGGGCGTGTTCTCGATCGTCCAGGGCGGCCAGCAGGTCGTGGAGGCGCTGTGTGACCACCCGGCCATCGCGGCGCTCGCGTTCGTGGGCTCGACCCGGGTCGCGAAGCTGGTGTACGCCCGCGCATGCGCCACCGGCAAGCGCGCGCTGTGCCTCGGCGGGGCGAAGAACCACCTGATCGTGGTGCCCGACGCCGACCTCGAGCTGACCGCGGAGAACGTGGTCGCCTCGTTCACCGGCTGCGCCGGCCAGCGGTGTATGGCCGCGTCGGTGTTGGTGGCGGTGGGCCCGGTCGACCCGATCCTCGACGCGATCGTCGCGCGGGCCGGGAAGATCCGGATCGGCGCCGAGCTCGGCCCGGTGATCGACGGGCGGGCGGTCGAGCGGATGAACCGGTACGTCGCCGACGCGGTCACCCGCGGCGCCACGGTGCGCCTCGACGGGCGCGGCGCGACCGGCGACCCCGGCGGCAACTGGTTCGGCCCGACCGTGCTCGACCGGGTCACCCCCGACATGCCGGCCGGGTGTGAGGAGATCTTCGGCCCGGTGTTGTCGATCGTGCGGGTCGACACGCTCGAGCAGGCGCTCGCGATCGAGAACGGCAACCCGTACGGCAACGCCGCCGCGGTGTACACCACCAGCGGCCACGTGGCCCAGCAGGTGATGCGACGGGTGTCGGCCGGGATGTGCGGCGTGAACGTCGGCGTGCCGGTGCCGCGCGAGCCGTTCGCGTTCGGCGGGTGGAACGACAGCAAGTTCGGCGCCGGCGATCTCACCGGGTGGGACGGGTTCCTGTTCTGGACCCGGCCCCGCAAAGTCACCACCAAGTGGGCGCTCCAGAAAGACGCCACCTGGATGTCCTGAGGAGCCCATGGACTCGCGCGAGATGATCGCGGCGTGCCTCGAGCACACGCTGTACAGCTGGTCGGCGACCGGAAACGTCAACCCGATGCCGATCGACCGGGCGGAGGGGATCTGGCTGTACGGGCCGGAAGACCAGAAGTGGATGGACTTCAACAGCCAGC
This sequence comes from Myxococcota bacterium, assembly GCA_040080105.1. GTDB lineage: Bacteria > Myxococcota_A > UBA796 > UBA796 > JACKER01. The sequence goes on along the minus strand of JBEBJC010000938.1, from coordinate 2,146 downwards.
TGATGTGCGTGAACATCGGCCACGGCCACCCGAAGGTGATCGCCGCGATCGAGGCCCAGGCGCGCAAGTTGTGCTTCGCCCACTCGGGCTCGGCCACCGAGGTCCGGGCCCGCCTCGGGAAGAAGCTCGCCGAGCTGTGCCCGGGCGACATCGACGTGTTCTTCTTCACCCTCGGCGGCGCCGAGGCGAACGAGAACGCGATCCGCGCCGCGCGGCTGTACACCGGGCGGAACAAGATCATCACCCGGTACCGCAGCTACCACGGCGGCACCAACGCCACGATGCAGCTGACCGGCGACCCGCGGCGGTGGGCGAACGAGCCCGGGATGCCCGGGGTGGTGCGGGTGATGGACCCCCACCCGTACACGTTCTCGTTCGGCGCGACCGACGAGGAGATCGTTCGGAACAACCTCACCTACGTGGAAGAGGTCATCCAGTACGAAGGGCCGCACACCATCGCGGCGATGTTCATCGAGACCGTGACCGGCACCAACGGGATCCTGCCGCCGCCGCGCGGGTACCTGAAGGGCCTGCGGGCGCTGCTCGACAAGTACGGCATCCTGCTCGTGTGCGACGAGGTCATGGCCGGATTCGGCCGCACCGGCAAGCTGTTCGCGTTCCAGCACGAGGACATCCTGCCCGACATCGTGACGATGGCGAAGGGCCTCACGAGCTCGTACCTCCCGCTCGGCGCGATGGGGGTGCGGCGGAAGATCGCCGATCACTTCAAGACGAACACCTTCTGGGGCGGGCTGACGTACAACAGCCACCCGATGTCGCTCGCGGCCGCGATCGCCGCGATCGACGTGCTGCTCGACGAGGGGATGATCGACAACGCCGCCCGGCTCGAGCCGGTGATGCGGGCCGAGATGCGCAAGCTCGCGTCGCGGCACCCGTCGATCAAGGCCCACCGCAACATCGGCCTGTTCGGGATGGTCGACACCCACCTCGGCGGGTACAACCAAGGCCACCCGGCGATGGGCGAGTTCAACAAGTTCCTCCTCGCGAACGGCATGTTCACCGTGCTGCACTGGGGGAGCTTCATGACCAACCCGCCGCTGTGCATCACCGAGGCGCAGCTGGTGGAGGGGTTCGCGATCCTCGACCGGGGGCTGCCGATCCTCGACCGCGCCGTGCAGGAGAACCGATGACCGCGTTGCCGTCCGACCGCTCCGAGGTCGGGTTCGACGAGTTCAAGCCGCCGTACGACGACCGCACCGCCGCGATCGAGGCCAACCGGTGCCTGTACTGCCACGACGCGCCGTGCATCACCGCGTGCCCGACCGGCATCGACATCCCGACGTTCATCCGGAAGATCTCGACCGGCAACGTCAAGGGCGCGGCCCGCACGATCCTCGACAGCAACATCCTCGGGCACAGCTGCGCCCGGGTGTGCCCGGTCGAGGTGTTGTGCGTGGGCGACTGCGTGTACAACGCCCTCGGCGCGCCGCCGATCCAGATCGGCAAGCTCCAGCGGTACGCGACCGACCGCGCGGCCGCGGCCGGGTGGACGTTCTTCACCGCCGGCCCCGACTCGGGCAAGCGGGTGGCGGTGGTGGGCGGCGGACCCGCCGGCCTCGCCGCGGCGCACCGGCTCCGGCGGTTCGGCCACCGGGTCACCCTGTTCGAGAAGCGGCCGCGCCTCGGGGGGCTCAACAGCTCCGGCGTCGCCCCGTACAAGGTGAAGTCCGACGTGGTGCTCGCCGAGGTCGAGCGGGTGCTCGCGATCGGCGGGGTCGAGGTCCGCACCGGGGTCGAGGTCCCGCGCGACGTGTCGTGGCAGGAGCTGCTCGCGTACGACGCGCTGTTCCTCGGGGTCGGGCTCGGGCCGGACACCCGCCTCCCCGGCGCCGACCTGCGCGGGGTGGTCGGCGCGGTCGAGTGGATCGAGCAGATGAAGACCGGCCGGGTCGACGTCGACGGGGTGCGTCGGGTGGTGGTGCTCGGGGGCGGCAACACCGCGATCGACGTGGTGCGCGAGTGGCTCGGGCTGGGCGTGCCCGAGGTGACCCTGGCGTACCGCGGCACCGAGGCCCAGATGTCGGGCTACGCGCACGAGTGGTCCGCCGCGAAGGACGAAGGCGCGCGGGTCGCGTGGGCGGTGACCCCGATCGGGTTCGAGGGGCGCGACGGCGCCGGCAAGGGC
>JBEBJC010000937.1:0-3556 GCA_040080105.1 Myxococcota bacterium | reverse complement strand
GGCGTACCTGGTGCTCGAATCCGGGCTCGAGCTCGACAACCTCGACTACGCCCACGCGATCGTTGTGGGAGACGCCCCGTGGGGCCGGCTCGGGTGGTCGGTCGGGGGAGGGGACCTCGACGGAGACGGCGCGATCGAGCTGGTGATCGGCGCGCCGGAGCGCGACGTCGGCGACCGGATCGGCGCCGGGTCGGTGTTCGTGTTCCCGGGGTCGGTGCGGGAGCGGGTCGAGGTGTCCCGCGCGATCGCGAGCTGGGACGGCAGGTGACCGCCCCTCGGGGGGCGCGGCTCACACCGCGGGGAAGAACCGCTCGCCGCGCTCCGCCATCCGGCGCAGCGCCGGGGCAGGGCGGTACCGATCGCCGTACCGATCGGCCAGCGCGTCGAGCCGGCTGACCACCGCCGGCAGCCCGATCCGGTCCATGTACGCGAGCGGCCCGCCGGTGTTCGGCGCGAACCCGATCCCGAAGATCGCGCCCACCTCGGCGTCGCGGGGTTGGCGGACGATCCCTTCGTCGAGGGCCCGACCCACCTCCGCGAGCTGGCCGAACATCAACCGGTCGCGCAGCAGCTCGAGGCCGGTGTCGGCCGGTCGGGGTGACGCGAGCTCGGACAGGCCCTTCCACAGCCCTTTGCGCTTGCCGTTGTCGTACTCGTAGAACCCGGCGCCGGACGCCTTGCCGTTGCGCCCGCGCTCGACCAGCGCGAGCATCAACCGGACCGCCGGGCTGTCGAGGATCTCGCGGCCCCGGTACGCCGCGGCCTGCTCGGTCGCGTGTTTGCCGAGGGCGAGGCTCACCTCGTCGAACACCTGCAGCGGCGGGACGACCATGCCCGCGGTGCGGGCCGCCCACTCGATCAGCACCGGGTCGTGGCCCTCGGCCACCAGCTGCGCGCCCTCGAGGATGTAGCTCGAGAACACCCGGCTGGTGAAGAAGCCGTACCCGTCGTTCACCACGATGCAGGTCTTCTTGATCGCGCGACCGAACGCGAGCGCGCGGGCGAGGGTGTCCTCACTGGTGCTCGCCCCGGTGATGATCTCGAGCAGCGGCATCTGGGTGACCGGCGAGAAGAAGTGCAGCCCGACGAACCTGTCGGGGTGGGCCGACGCCGCCGCCAGGTCGGTGATCGGGATCGCCGAGGTGTTCGACGCCCAGATCCCGTTCGGCGCGAGCAGCGGCTCGGTCTCCCGGGTGACCGCGTGCTTGACCGCGAGGTTCTCCACCACCGCCTCGATCACCAGGTCCGAGCCGCGGACCGCCGCGAGGTCGAGCGTGCCCGAGACCCGATCGGTGATCGCCTTGCGGCCTGCGTCGTCGAGGTGCTTCATCCGCCCGATCTCGGACCGGACGTGCGCGAGACCGGCCTCGACCGCCTTGGCGTCGATGTCCTTGAGCACCACCTCGATGCCCGCCTTCGCGCACACCACCGCGAGCCCGGCCCCCATCATCCCCGCCCCGAGGATCGCGACCTTCCGCACGCCGGCGTCGGCCACGTGGGGTAGCCCGTCCTGTTTGTCCGCCGCCTGCTTGTGGAAGAACAACGTGCGGATCATGTCCTTCGCCTGGTCGGACACCACGAGCCCGGCGAAGTGGCGCCCTTCGACCTCGAGCGCGCGGTCGAATTTCAGCAGCGAGCCCTCCTGCACCGCCGACAGCAGCGCCTCGACCGCTGGGAACGCGCCCGCGGTCTTCTGGTACGCCATCGCCGACGCGGCCAGGAACAGGTTGCGGGCGTCGGTCGAGCCGGCCGCGATCCCACCCGGCCAGGTGAAGCCGCTGCGGTCCCACGGTTGCTTCACCGACGGGTTCGCCGCGAGGAACGCGAGCGCCGCCGGGACGAGCTCGGCGGCGGTGGGGACCAGCGCGTCGATCAGGCCCTTGGCCTTCGCCTTGTCGGGCCGCAGCTGAGTGCCCTGGCTCATCAGCTCGAGCGCCGCCTGCAGCCCGATCAACCGCGGCAGGCGCTGGGTGCCCCCGCCGCCCGGGATCACCCCGAGCAGCACCTCGGGCAGCCCGAGCTGGATCCGCCCGTCGTCGACGCACACCCGGTGGTGGCACGCGAGCGCGAGCTCGAACCCGCCGCCGAGCGCCGACCCGCCGAGCGCCGCGACGATCGGGACCCCGGTCTCCATCCGACGGTGCAAGCGGTGAAACAGCTGGGTCGCGGCGAAGATCCGCGCCGGGTCCCGCTCGGCGTACACCATCTCCAGGTCGGCGCCGACGCAGAAGTCGCGGTGGGCCGAGGTGAGCACGATCCCCTTCAGGCCGGGTAGCGTCTTGGTCCAGTCGAGCGCCTGCTCGAGCCCGCGGATGAACCCCTCGTTGACCTTGTTCGCCCGGCCCGGCATCGCCATCGTGAGGGTGGCCACGCCGTTCGCGGCGTCGAACGTGCCCTGGAACGCGTCGTTGTGGTGGTCGCTCATGGTCAGACCCGCTCGATGAGGGTGGCGATGCCCATCCCGCCGCCAATGCACAGCGTGACGAGCGCAGTCCCGAGGCCCCGCGCCTCGAGCTCGTCGAGGGCGGTGTTCAACAACATCGCGCCGGTCGCGCCCAGCGGGTGCCCGAACGCGATCGCGCCCCCGTTGACGTTGACCTTCTCGCGCGGCACCCCGAGGTCGTCCATGAACGCCAGCGGCACACACGCGAACGCCTCGTTCACCTCGAACAGATCGATGTCGGAGGCGACCATCCCGGCCTTGGCCAGCGCGCGCCGGGACGCGGGCATCGGCCCGTACAACATGATCAGCGGCTCGGTCGCCGCGAGACCGACCGCCCGGATCTTCGCCCGGGGCTTCCGGCCGAGCTTCTCACCGGCGGCTCGCGACCCGACCACCACCGCGGCCGCGCCGTCGACGATGCCGGACGAGTTCCCCGCGTGGTGGACGTGGGTGACGCGGTCGACCTGCGGGTAGGTCTTGCGCACCAGCGTGTCGAGGCCGAACTGCGTCCCGAGCATCGCGAACGACGGCTGGAGCGCTCCGAGGCCCTCGAGGGTCGCGTCGGGCCGCGGGTGCTCGTCGTCGGCGAGCATCAGCAGCCCATTGGCGTCCTTCACCGGGATCAGGCTGTTCGCGAACGCGCCGCGGGCGATCGCCGCCCCGGCCCGTCGCTGGCTCTCGATCGCGAACGCGTCCACGTCGGCGCGCGAGTAGCCGCGCAGGGTGGCGATCAGGTCGGCCGAGATCCCCTGGGGCACCGAGCCCACCTTCCACTGGAAGTCGGGGTCGAACATGCTGCCGCCGTCGCTCCCCATCGGGACTCGGCTCATGCTCTCGACCCCGCCGGCGACGACGAGATCGTGGAACCCGGAGCCCACCATCGCCGCGGCGTGGTTGATCGCCTCGAGGCCCGAGCCGCAGAACCGGTTCAGCGTGACGCCCGGCCCCTCGAGCCCGCCCCACGCCTGCAGCGACGCCATTCGCGCCACGCAGGTGCCCTGCTCCGCCGTCTGGGTGACGCAGCCGATCACGGTGTCTTCCACGTCGGCCGGGTCGAACCCCACCCGCTCGCGCGCCGCGCGGTCGCGGGAAAGACAGCGGCGCGCTGTACAC
>JBEBJC010000936.1:0-3575 GCA_040080105.1 Myxococcota bacterium | reverse complement strand
TGCCGGTCATGACCATCGAGAACGAGCAGCTCGGGCAGTACCCGAGGTACTCCACGCCGGACAGCGAGATGGTCGCGTCACACAGCGCCACGCCGTCGATCGCCGCGTCGTAGCTCGCCTCGCCCGCGAGGGTGTCGCGCGGGATGTCGGTGTCCGCGTCGGTGTCGGAGTCCGCGTCGGTGTCGGTGTCCGAGTCCGAGTCCGAGTCGGTGTCGGTGTCGGTGTCCGTCTCGGTGTCGGTATCGGTCGTGGTCTTGTCGCCGCCGCAACCGAACAGCGCGAGCGTCACGATAAGAAGGTCGATCCTGCGCATCTTGCTCCCCTTGCTGGAAACTCGGGAGTCGACCCAGACCGGGTCCGCCCGAAGGTCGGTCACTGTATCTGCGCGGCCTCCGCACCCGCAACCCTGAATTGACCGGCATTCCACACGGAGGCCGCAAACCCGTCACGGTGTAATGGCAGCGCCCACCTTCGCGAACACCGTCCACGACGGGTCCTGCTCGAGCGTGCGGCTCCCGCCCAGGTACACGGCGGTGCCGGGGGAGCGCTCCCACGCCACCAGCGCCTCGGCGCGACGCGCGTCGTCGAACGTGCTGCCGTCGAACACCAGCCGTCCGAACCACGTGCGGGTCAGGAACAGCTCGGTGCGTGCGCGCACCACGTACCCATCGTAGCGCTCGGTGTGGTCGAGGTCGGCGAACCGGGCCCGCGTCGCGGAGCCGCCCACCGACCACGCGGAGACCGGGCGGACCACCACGTCGGCGGTCACGCTCTCGGACAGCCCCGAGTGGGGGTCGGCCGGGTCGTAGTACGGCCCGATGCCGAGGTCCGCGCCGACCGACGCCTCGAGCCACTGCGCCCACGGACCGCCGAACCACGCCCACCCCGAGCGCTGGTCGAGCCAGGTTTCGGCCCACAGCTCGCGCCCGAGCCGCCCACCGAAGTCGAGGGTGGTCCCGTTGGCGAATTGCAGGTGGGCGTTGCTCTCGACGCCCAGGTCGCGCAGCTGCCGATCGAACGTCCAGCCGTACCACGCCACCACCGGGGTCACCGACCCGGACGGGACCGGGCCGTCCCCCTGGAACGCCCACCCGGCCCACGACGCGCCGCCGAACCGGTCCTGGGTCGGCAGGTACCCGTTCTCGGCGCGGAACCCGGGGCCGATCGCGTCGAGCTGGGTGCCCGCGTACGGGTGGCGCGAGCCGTACTCGAGCCGGGCGCTCCCGGCGGGGGCGAGCGCGCGGGTGCCGTCGGCGAACGTGGTGTACGCGGCCAGCGCCGACGCGCTGCCGGTGGTGCTGTCGGACAGCCGGACCCGCCCGTCGACCCCGCCCAGCTGGTTCACCAGGCCGGTGCCGAGGATCTCGCGGTCGCTGAACAACACCCCGAGCTGGCCGTCCCGGCCGAGGTCGGTCCGCGCCCGGAACACCGACTCGGCCGCGGTCCGGCCGCGCAGGTCGTGCTCGGTCCACCCGCCGCCCTCCGAGACCGACGGGGTCGGCGCGGCGTCGAGGGTGGCCAGCGCCGCGACCGTCGCGCCCTTCGGCTCGACCGTGGCCCGCGCGCCCCCGTACGGCTGCGCCATGGTGCGGGTGTACACCAGCTCCCCGAGCGGGTGGGCGAACCACTCCTGACCGTCGAGGAAGAACGGCCGCTTCTCCGGGAAGTACAGCGCGTTGCGGCGGTTCACCGACACCTGGGACGCGTCGGACTCGACCTGGGAGAAGTCGGGGTTGGCGGTGGCGAGCAGTGAGGCCGAGGGGGCCGGCCGGTACCGCACGGTGAGACCCGGAGCCACCCCGGCGGCGCCGACCAGCGGCTGCGCGGGTCCTCGGTCCGACCAGCCGAACGTCAGCTCGGGCAGGACGTCGAGCCCGGGCGCGGGCGGGAGCCGGCCGGGTCCGCCGAGCTGCGCCATCTGCACCAGCGCGCCGGACACGTCCGGATCGAGGCGGGGCCAGCTGCTCTTCTCGCCCAGGCGAGGGGTGTGGCGAAGCAGCAGCAGGCCGACCTGGTCGGTGTTCGGCGGGTGCCGCACCGTCGACCACGGGATCTGCACCTCGACCTCGTACCCGTCGGCGGTGCGCCGGGTGGCGGAGCGCCAGATCCCGTCCCAGCTCGCGTCCTCCGCCCCGGTCGCCAGCGCCGTCCCGTCGCCCACCACGCCGGCCGGGGTCACCACGAACAGGTACCCGCGCTGCGCGGTGCCGCTGGGGTCGAGGTACAGGCCGACCCAGTCGTCGCCGAACCGGGTGTCGCGCCGCCCGAGGGAGGCCCGGATCCGGCCCGGCTCCGGGTCGTGCGCGGCGAAGTACAGGTAGATCGCGTCGGCGTCCGAGGTCACCCACACGTCGGTGGCCCCGGTCGGGTGGGTGTCGGGGTCGGGCTGAAACGCGACGAACGGGTCGGGCACCCGCAGGGCGGACGACCACCCGCGCTCGTCGCGCGAGCCGTCGACCGCGATCGACGCGTGCTCGGAGTACGGGATCTTCAGGTCCAGCGCGGGCACGAGGCCCTCCGTACGGCCGGCGCACACCGGCGCGCCGACACGTGGTGTCTCGAGGATTGGGTGGCGCGGAGCCGGGCCGGCCGAGGGGTTCGGCTACTGGGGGTCGAGCCGGCTGATCGCGATCGGTCCGGAGAACGTCTCGAGGTGGACGTGGCCGCGGCCCCCGCCCAGCGTGAGGGTGTGCTCTGCCCCGCGGGACGGACCGAACGCCGAGCTGATCGCGCCCGACAAGGTGGACGCGGTCAGCGTCGTGTCAGACGACGTGGGCAACGCCAACACCAGCGCGCCCGAGTGGGACTCGAGGCTGACCCGCGCGTCGGGGTCGAAGCTCGCCGCCACCGTCACGGACGCGGACACGGTCTCGGCCGACAACGAGGGCAACGGGCCGCCGCCCACCACTCGGATCGACCCGCTCACCGACTCCACCCGCACCGGTCCCACCACCCGATCGAGCCAGATCGCGCCGGACACGGTCGACGCCTCGACCCGCTTCGCAGCGCCGCGGACGGTGATCGCGCCCGAGATCGACTCCGCGCTGACCCCGCTGCCGTCGGTGGTGACGGTGATCGGGCCGCTGATCGTCTCGAGCTCGACCGGCCCGGTGACGGCCTCGACCGTGAGCGACGCCGACATCGTCTCCACGTCGACCGCGGCAGCGCGGGGCACCCACACCTCGAGCTGCGCGCAGTTCCGGTTCGGGAACCGGCTCGCCACGTCGATCGACACGTGCCCGGGGCTGGTCGTGACCGACAACGCGTCCGGGTCGTCGATCGTGCCGGTGACCTTGACCTTGGGCACCTCGGCGCCGCGCACGATCAGCGCGCCACACGGCAGATCGATCGACACCCCGAGCTCGGCCCCGGCAGCGGCGCGCTCCGCGTCGACCGGGGTCGACGCCATCGCGGGGTTGAACAGCCACTCGAGCATCTCAGCCTCTGGTGGAAGGGGTGCGGAGCACGGCCTGGAGGAGCCGGACCTTCTGGTTGTAAGCAGACACCAACGCGCCTCGCGCCCGTCCGTCGCCCGGGTCCGCCGCGAGCGCAGCCCGCGTCTCGGCGATCGCGGC
>JBEBJC010000935.1:0-3577 GCA_040080105.1 Myxococcota bacterium | reverse complement strand
CGACGTGCGACTGATCCGGCACATCCCACATCAGCCGCCGAAGAATCGCGCGACCTCGCCGGTTGGAGGCTGATGATTCGGCGATGCGGATCGAGTGGTCGGGTGACTCCTCCGTGTGCCTCGGTGTCCTCCGTGGTTGAAACGAACGTTCGACCACGGAGGACGCGGTGGTGCACGGAGGAAGCACACCACCGCCTGCGGCCTGGGGGAACTCACGACGACCGGATGGTGTTGTGGAGGCGCCGGTGACCCTATGGCTCGCCCTGACGGGTTGTCGGGACCTTCGAGGGCCGTTCGGGTTCCGGGTGTTCGATCCGGTCGTGATCCCGTGCACGACCGAGCAAGGCGCGGAGCTGGCCATCGGGTGGGTGACGGCCAAGTCAAAGTCCAACCGATGCTTCGACTGCTAGACGAGGAGCCACCCGATACACCCGGGCCGTACGTCGGTCGGTGCGCTACCACCGCGCCGCTGGTCCAAGACCCGACAAACGGGCTCTGCACGACCGACCCGTACTTCTTGGCGCCACGGCGTGAACAGCTGCTGTGGGTGTGGGAGCTCGACAGCGACGGCGCGCTCCGAGGCGCCGTGGCCGAGCGCGCCGACCACACCACCTGCGGCGGTGAGGACGAAGACGAGGACGGCCCCAACACCCACGCCGAGCTCCTCGGCACAATCGAGGTGGTGGAGGATCGCGGCGACGCCGCACTCGTGTCGTTCGATCTCGACGGGGCGCGGGGCACCGTCGAGTTTCAGGTGTGCCGGTGATCGCCGCCTTGTGGTCTGCCGACGCCTTCGCCTGCTCGTGTCTGGGGTCGGGCTCGTTCTCGCTCGTCTCCCCGGCGGACGGGTCGGTCGGCGTACCGACGAACACCCGCATCACCTGGCTCGGGCTCGGAGCGGAGGGCGGCGGTGAGGAGGTCGAGCAGGTGCAGGTCGCGCTCGACCCGCCACCGGCGGTGGAGCCCCGGTGGACGGTGGAGGACCACAGCGTCGGCGGCGACGGCGCGGTGTTCCTCGTGTTCGACGAGCCGCTGCCCGCGCACACCGAGGTCGCCGTGCTCGACGGAGACTCCCTCGCCCCATGGGTGACGTTCACCACTGGGTCGGGCCCCGACCGGGAGCCGCCGACCGTGGGCCGGGTCCAGGTGGACACCTCGGTCAAAGACTGGTCGTGTTCTCCACCCGACAGCCCGTGGGTGTCCCACGCGTTCCACCTCGAGGGGCTGTCCGACGACGCGACGCCGACGCGCGACCTGGTGGTGCACCTCGCCCCGCGGCGGGTCGGGCGCGACGTGTGGGGGTTGGGCCAGACTACCTTCGCGACCTACTCTGTGTGCGGCGGGGACCCGACGCTCGGCACGGACCGCCACCGCACCTACGACCTGGAGGTGTTCGACGCCTCCGGGAACCCCAGCGACGAGCGGCGGGTGTCGACCCGCGGCTGCACATCGGCTCCAGGCCCGCTCGGGCTGGCGTGGGCGGCGGTCGCCCTGCTCGGCCGCCGCGGCCGCGCGCGGGGGTAATTGTCGGTCCTCGGACTCTGCGGAACTACGCGGTGCGGCGGGCCGCCTCGTCCGCCCGCTGCTCGAGCCACCCCGCGACCTCGTCCCACAGCCGCCGCGCGCCGCGCCGGAAGAACCCGAAGTGACCGAGCGCGTCCATCCCCGCGTCCGCCGGCGACCAGGTGCGCAGCTCCGCCCGGGGCAGCAGCGCCGCGAACGCGCGCACCGCCGGGTCGGGCGCGTACGAGTCGTCGGTCACCCCCACCACCCGGAACGGCGCCATCACCGACGCGAACCGATCGCGCGCCTGTGGCACGTGGTCGAGCAGGTAGTTCGGCGACCGGCACCACTTCGCCCACTCGCGCGCGACGCCGGCCGGCAGGTCCTCCCCGACCCCGAGTTGCCCCGGCACGTACCCCAGCGTCGAGGCCACCGCCGGCATCACCGCGTACCACAGCCCGGCGTAGGCCCACCGGGTCGCCGCCGGCCAGTGGCCCCAGTACCCGAGCTGCGCTCCGACCGTGATCCCGCCTGCGAGCCGCTCCGCCCGGTCGACCAGCCCGAGCGCCTGGCCGCCGAACGAGTGCCCCACCAGCAGCGTCGGCCGCTCGCCGGCGCGCGCCAGCGCCGCGTCGAGCGCGGTCTGCCAGTCGTGGCCCCAGTCGGTCATCGACGCCGAGTACCCGCGCAGCGAGCCGACCCGCGACTCGCCGACCCCGCGGTAGTCGAACGTGACCACCTCGTGTCCGCGGTCGGCCAGATCCCCGGCCCACCCGCGGTAGTACCCCTGCGGGACGCCGGTGGCCCCTCCCACCAACACCACCGACCGGGCCGAGCCGGGCGGGGTGTACCACCGCGCCGCGACCACCGCCCCGTCCGCCGCTCGCCACTCGACCCGATCGACGTGCGCCATGATCTGGCGTCACCCGGTCCACCTGCTGCAACAACGCGGGACCCCGCACGATCGAACTGCAGACACGCAGGGTAGTGGGCGTTACGGGGCCCTCGTGTTCGACTGGGACGATCTCCGGTACCTGCTCGCGGTCCACCGGGAGGGGAGCCTGCTCGCCGCGGGGCGGCGCCTGCGGGTGGATCCGACCACCGTGGGGCGGCGGATCGCCGCGCTGGAGCACGACCTGAAGGCGCACCTGGTCGCGCGCACCGCGCACGGGCTCGCGCTGACCGCGCTCGGGCAGCAGGTGGCCGCCGCGGCCGAGCACGCGGAGGGCTCGGCGCTCGAGGTCGAGCGGCTGGTGGCCGCGGGAGACGGCGTGGCCGCGGGCCGGGTCCGGTTGACCACGCTGCAGGACGTGGCCGACGCGCTGATCCTGCCGCTGCTGCCCGAGTTGAAGCAGCGCCACCCGCAGGTCCGGGTCGACCTGTGGTGCACCGAGCGCAAGCTCGACCTCGCGCTGGGCGAGGCCGACGTGGCGGTGCGGGTGGGCCGACCGACCGAGGCGAATGCGGTCACCCGCCGCCTGTGCACCCTGGTCGAGCGGCCGCACGTGGCGCGCGGGTGGCTCGAGGCGCGCGGCCTGCGCCCCCAGGACGTGACCGACCTCGACGACCGCGAGGTGCTGCTGCTGCTGGTCGAGGACCGGTGGACCGAAGGGCTCGGCCGCGCCCGCCCGGCGATGCGGGCCACCGCGATGTCGACCCTGATCGGCGCCGCGCGGGCCGGGATGGGGATCGTGATGACGCCCGAGACGCTCGCAGGCGCGTTCCCCGAGCTGGTGCCGCTGCCGGCCCTCCCGGTCGCGCGGGAGCGCGATCTGTGGCTGGTGCTGCCGGAGGCGCTCGCGGCGGTGCCGCGGGTGCGGGTCGTCGCCGACCTGCTGATCGAGCGGCTCGGCTCACTCGACGCCGGCTGACCCCGGGCGGAACGTCGCGTCGAGCCCGTCGACGAACGCCGTCAGCAGGACCGCGAACCGCGCCCGCTCGTCGGGCGGGAACTTCGCCAACACCGCCGCGAACCGGGCCCGCCGGTGCTCGGCCACCCGGTCCTGCACCACCCGGCCGGCCGCGGACAACACCAGCCCGATCCGCCTCCCGTCCGCCCGCGACGCCACCCGCT
>JBEBJC010000934.1:0-3579 GCA_040080105.1 Myxococcota bacterium | reverse complement strand
CTCAGCGATCTCCTCGTCCAGATCTGTGTTCCCCGGCCCCCAGCCCGAGGTCCGTCCCACCAGCTGGTGGTCCGCGTCGAACACGAACGTCGCCGGGATGCCGGTCACCCCGAGCCGCTCCATCCCGTCTCCGCCCGCATAGGCGAGGGTGAACCCCCCGCCACCGCGGGCCGCGAGGAAGGCCGCGGCCTTCGCGGGGTCGTCGTCGACCGACACCGCCACGATCGTGACCTTGCCCTCCCATTGCCGCTGCAGGTCGGCGAGGTGTGGCATCGACTGGACACACGGACCGCACCAGGTGGCCCACAGGTCGATCACCAACGGCCCGGGCAAGTCGAGCAGCCGGGTGGCGGTCCCGTCGATCGTGACCTCGAAGTCGTCGAACGCCGAGCCGTCGAGCGGCGGGTCGCTCTCCTCGCGCGCCTCACTCGCCTCACCCGCCGCGGCGACGAACGCGGCCGCCCCGTCGGGGGTAGCCACACCCCGGACGTGCGCAGGGCCTCGTCGAGCGCGGCTCGCATCGCCGGCGTGCGCGCGTCGTCCGGCGCCGACGCCACGGCCGCGGCGAGCGCCTGCGCCCGGGCCGGGGCGTCCGGCCGGGCCAGCGTCGCGAGCCGCACTCGGCGCTCCTGGGTGAACCCGTCGAGCACCACCGCCTGCTCGAGGTCGACGATCGCGCCCTCGGCGTCTCCTCGCGCCGCCCGCACCGCCGCCCGCGCGTCGAGCGCCGCGGCCCACTCCGCCCCGGACGACCGGCGGAGCTCCTCCCCGTCGAACCCGGCGAGCGCGTCCGGCGGGTCGGCGACCTGGTCGAGCCACCGGTCGAGCCGCCGCTCCGCCCGCCCGAGGTGACGGTCCGCCGCGACCGAGGCCGCAGCGAGCCGCAGCGCGAACGGGCCCTCGACCCGGGCGAGGTGCGCTGCCGCCCACAGGAACGTGTCCGTGTCACCGAGCTGTTCGGAGGCGTCGACCACCGCCGACCACCACTCCACCCACTGGTACCCGCGCCGGTCCCGCGGGGGCTCGGTCGCGAGCAGCCCGGCGAGCCGCTCCCCCGGATCCAGGATCGTGGCTGGATCGACCTCACCCTCCGCCGGCTGCTCCCGATTGGACCGCTCGAGCTCGCGCTGGTTGACGAAGTTGTCCGGGTCGGCGACCCGCAGCTGCTCCCTCGCCGCGCGCTCGTCGTCGGGCAGATCGGCGGCCGAGAACACCCGCGCGGCCGTCCACAGCGCCGGCGGCGTGCCGAGCGCGGCCTGGGCTCGGGCCTGCTCGATCATCCATCCGCGGACCTCCGCGGCGGCGGGTCCGGCCGCGTCGGGCGCCGCGTACTTCGCCAGGTCGCGCAGGCGGAACGGCTCGGCCGCGACCGCGGCCTTCACCTGCTCACCGTCGGCCGGATCGACCCCGTCCTCGAGACCGGCGACAGCGGCCGGGTACGGCCCGAGCACCCCCGCGAGCGACTCGTCGCGGTACAGCGCCTCGTCTCGCTCGGCGTCGAAGTGGCACACGCGAGCGACGTCGAGCCGCGCCTTCAGCGTCCGATACCGGGCCGCGCCGGCTTCGGGGAGCCGGGCGAGCGCCGACCACGCAGGCTCGCACCACTCCCCGTCGCTGGAGAACGGCGACAACGCGTACTGCTCCGACGGCATCGCCGCCACGCCCCACGCGTAGGCCTCCACCACCCCGGCCCAGTCCGGGTTCGACGCGCCCCACGCCGCTGCCGCCGCCGGGAGCGCCCGATGGCGCTGCGCCGGCTCGCGGGCCAGCGCATGGAGGTACAGCAGGGGCCACTTCCCCTCCGACGGCTCGGCGGCCATTCGCTCCCGCAGCCACCCGAGCGCGAGCGCAGGTCGGCTCGAGTCGATGGCGTACCGGGCGTCGGCCTCGGTGGACACGGAAGGGGGAGGAGCGGCGACGGCGGCACAGAAGTAGGTCCACATCGGACCCTGGTACCCGCCTCCGCAGAGTTCGGCAGGTGGCTCCGTAGAAGGAACACACCATCGGGTCGACGGTGGGAGCAAGTGCGCGCCCGGAGGGAGGGATAGACTGGCAACTGGGAGGTCCGGTGTGGTGGAACCATCGTGGGCTGTTGGCCATGCTGGTGACGGGCTGCTCGACGCCGGACCCCGAACCCAGGGGCGGAGAAGTTGTCGGTCCTCGGACTCCGTCCTGCGGAGTTCCCGCCCCGGGCACGCTCGCGCAGACCGTCCCCGCGACCCCGGTGAGCGACCCGAGCGACATCGCGGTCGGGTGGAGGGGGTCGACGGCTACACCCTCGACATCGCACCCCGACCGATCGGCGACGTCACCGGTGACGGGATCGGCGACGCGGAGATCACCGTGTGGGGGCCTGTCGATCCGAGCCACGACATCACCGCGCTGATCGTCGCGGGTCCGCTGAACCGGGACATGGTGCTGCCGGGCGACGAGATCGCCAGTGTGCGGGACTATGACGGCATGACGTTCGGCGATGTGGATGGAGACGGCGTAGTCGACGTCGCCATCGACTACTACACCGGCACCCAGCTTCTCCTGGGGCCGTTGTCAGGCGCGCTCGACAAGCAGGCGGGGGTCAGCGTCGCCGGTTGGCTGCGCGATGTCGACCTTGATGGAATCCTCGACCTGACGTATCCCGACCATACCTATCTCCTGGAGACGAGGATCAAGTTCGGCCCAATGTCGCGCTGGGAGAGCGACCCGATGGCCCAGAAGCCGGACCTTACCCTCGACTGGGCCTGTGACGACGCCGCGAACCCTACGACCAGCCCCCAGGAGCTCAACCCCGTGCCCGACCTCGACGGAGACGGGCACGTCGACATCTGGACCGGGTCCAACAACTCCTGGCCGTTCGGGTGGTGCTGGGGCTACGTGTTCTCCCTCCCCGCGTCCGGTGAGGTCGCGATGATCGGTCAGGCCCGCGGCGGGTTCGTCGGCGTCGGCGACCAGAACGGAGACGGCTTCGGCGACTTCGTCACCCACGACCCCCTCGGCATCGGACTCGGACCCGTCACCTTCGGCAGCACGGCCCCGATCGGCTCCGAGCCTTCGTACGTCGTGACCAGCGGACAGCAGTTCGACATCGACCCCGCCCTCCAGGAGCTGTCGGCCACCGTCGTCGACTGGACCGGCGACGGCGTGCGGGACCTGCTCGCCAGCGTCGAGCTGTACGGCGCCGACGGTTCCCTGACCGACATCGTCCTGGTGCCGGTCGAAGGGGGCGCGGCGGGCCTCGCCAAGCGGAGCTACCCGCGAGGCTGGCACAGCACCTCCACCGGGCCGGTGTTCGTCGAGGACGGCACCGCTTACGTGTTGTCGCCTGCGCGCGACAACCGTATCGTCCCGATCCCGATCGGTGGACCCGCCGCGGTCATCGCGCAGGGACCGACGGTCACGTTCGGGTTGTAGCGCGTCGAACTCGAGCACGAGCGAAGGGGCTGCTCCACTACCGAGCGAGCAACGTCTCGTCGATTTGGCAGAGCCGTTCGGTCGTAGCCTCGACTCGATCGTGATCGCCCACGAAGTGGCCCCCTCACCCCGGCCCTCTCCCCCGCGGCGGGGGAGAGGGGGATCGGGCCC
>JBEBJC010000070.1:0-15924 GCA_040080105.1 Myxococcota bacterium | reverse complement strand
CGGCGGCCGAGCGCGCGCGCCTGTGCCCGTCCGAGCTCGGGCTCGACCTCACGCACCACGTCGACCTGGTGATCGGCGACTACAACTACGTGTTCGACCCGTCGATGGCCCTGCGGCGGCACTTCGGCGAGGACGACGCCCGCGGGTGGATCGTGGTGGTCGACGAGGTCCACCAGCTGATGGACCGGGTGCGCGAGGCGCTGTCGCCGGGGATCGACGCCGCGCTCGCGCGGGAGGCCACCGCGCGGCTGTGGGCGGCGGGCAGCGAGTTCGCCCCGTACGTGGCGCTGGCGCTGGTGGTCGGGGCGGCGCGGTCGGTCCCCGGGCACGCCGAAGACGGCCTCGCGCAGGTCGAGCTGCCGGTGGCGGCGCTGCGGGCGCTCGGGGAGGAGATCGACGCGATCGGGCTCGACTACGCGCTGCTCACCGCCGACCGCCCGATCGCGCCCACCGGCGACGACCCGTGGCTGAAGCTCGCGTGGCAGGTGCTCCGGCTGGCGGCGGCGGTCGACGAGACCGACGTGGTGCGGGTGTCCACCGTGCGGCGGGCGGCGGGCGACGAGCGGCTCGGGTTCACCTGCCTCGACCCGAGCGGGTGGCTCGGCCCGCGCCTGGGGTGGCTCGGCGGGTTCGTGGGGTTGTCGGCCACGCTGGGCCCGCCCGAGTTCCACCGCGACCTGCTGGGGCTCGACCCGGAGAAGCTCGACGTGGTGGTGGTGCCGTCGCCGTTCCCGCCCGAGCGGCGCAAGGTGCTGATCGCGTCGCGGGTGTCGACCGCGTACCGCGACCGGGCGGAGCAGGCGGAGCCGACGGCGAAGCTCCTGTCGGCCGCGGTGGCCGAGGTGCCCGGCAACGTCGCGATCTACTTCTCGTCGTTCGCGATGCTCGACGACCTCGTGCCCCGGCTCACGCTGGGGGACCGGGTGGTGGTGGTGCAGCGCCCGGGGATGGACGACGCGCTGCGGGCGGCGGCGCTCGGCCGGCTGTCCGAGGGCCGCCCGACGGTGTTGTGCGCGGTGCTCGGGGGCGTGTTCGCCGAGGGGATCGACCTGCCGCCGGGCGCGCTGTCGGCGGTGGTGGTGGTCGGGCCGGCGCTGCCGCCGATCGGGCTCGAGCGCGAGCTGCTGAAGGCGCACTACGAGTCCCGGTTCGGCGAGGGGTTCCGCTACGCGTCACTCGTGCCCGGCACCACCCGGGTGGTGCAGGCGGCGGGCCGGCTGGTGCGCCGCGCGGAGGACCGCGGGGTGATCGTGCTGGTCGACCGGCGGTTCCGCTGGCGCGACGTGCGGGCGCTGCTCCCGCCGGAGTGGGCGCCGGAGGTGGCGCTCGACCCGGCGGCGGCGATCCGCGCGTTCTTCGCGGCCGAGCCGTAGCGAGCCGCGACAGGGCCGCTCTGACTGCATTGCACGATTGGCATTGCACCTCCGGGCGGGCTGGGCCAATCTCGTGGGGCCGAGGGTCCATCCATGTGGACGGCCGTGATCCCCTGGACGGTGTGGTCGGGTTGCCTGGCGCGTGTTTCGTTGTCGGAGGTGCCGATCTCCGGCGGCACCGACGAGCAGCGGGCGGCGATTCGCGCCGAGCTGGCACGGTTCGACGAGTGGTTCGGACCAGGGCGGGTGGAGCTCGCGCAGGTCCGGATGGCGTCCGGGGTGCCTCGGGGCGCGGCCGGGGCGTACCACGTCAACACCGCCGTGATCGAGATCGACGCAGCGGCGGAGCCGCCGCTCGTCGCAGCAGTGCTCGGACACGAGCTGTGCCACGCACTCGATCACCAGGAGGGTCTCCTCTCGGACCCGGACGAGCTGTGGGACAGGCTCGGCGACGAACTCGCTGCGGCGTGGTCCGAGCAATACGTGGACGGCTCCCCCTCGGGGAACGCGCGGTACCGCCGCTCCGAGGCGTTCGCGATCGCGTGTCAGGCCGGCCCGGTCGAGGCCGAGCTCGTGACCGCGCCGTGCCCCGGAGATCCGCCCGAGCTGGCGGAGATCGGCGCATGGTTGATGGAGCGGGTGTGGCACACCGAGCTGCCACCGCCGGTGCCGGCGTCGGGGGCGGCGAGGGTCGAGCTGGACCTGACGCCGTGGCCCGCGTTCGCGGACGAGGCGCACCTGACGCTGTACGCAAAGGCGCCCGGGGTGATGTGGCTCGATCCGCTCGGCTACGACGACGAGCCCCTGTTCTTCGAGCTGGCCACCGGCCAGGTCGTACCTCGGCCCGATGACGCCTACCCGGCGGCACACTGCTCCTCCGCGGACTTCGAGGTGGTGCCGTGGGTGGGGGGGAGCGTGGTCCGCGGCGGCTGCGAAGGCCAGCAGCTCGGCACCCTCGGGTTCGCGGTATTCGGCGGGCTGACCGACCACTCGGCGCCGCGGGCCTTTTGGTACGACACCCGGGAGTGGCACCGGGTCGACGGGATGTGCCCCACGTGGGACGTGAGCGCCCGATCGATCCAAGGCGCGGACGGTCAGGTGTGGCTGTTCGAGCGGCAGGGTCCGATCTTGTCGTGGATCCCGTTCGTCGACGAGGTCCTGCCGCCGTAGACAGCGGCGGTAACGGTGGCGCGCGCGGGGCGCGGTACACCGAGCGAGGGGGTGCCGGGTGTGGTGGTGGTTCCTCGGTGCAGGCGGCGGGCCGGCTGGTGCGCCGCACGGAGGACCGCGGGGTGATGGTGCTGGTCGACCGCGGTTCCGCTGGCGCGACGTGCGGGCGCTGCTCCCGCCGGAGTGGGCGCCGGAGGTGGCGCTCGAACCGGCGGCGGCGATCCGCCCGTTCTTCGCGGCCGAGCCGTGACGCGACCAGCAGCGGCGGTGCGACGACGCGAACGCCGAGATCGCCCGCCGCACCGGGTTCGACAAGCTCACCGGCGAAGAACGCCACGAGGTCCTCACCCCGATCGACGGGGCGCGGTCGACGACTACCGACAAGGACACGCTGGCCAGCTCGCCGCCGTGCGGGACGCGTTCGAGCTGGCCCTCTCACGGGCGCAGACGGACGCGAACCAGCGTCTGGACCTGCTACTGAACGAGCGGGAGCCTGCGTGAACGTCCGGGAGCGAGGGGAGCTGCTTGCGCTCTTGGAAGCCATCCGGCGGAGCTCTTGCCCCGCCTCACCGTGCTCCGCGTGCGCCTGGCGTGAGACCCCTGCCGACAGGCGGTCGTGATAGGTTCACAGGGGCTGCAATGCCGACCGTCCTCCATCCGCTGGGTCCCCGCGTCCGGAAGTGGCGCGAACGAGCCGGTCTCTCGGCCCGAGACGTAGCGGTGCGCGCAGGGCTCCAGCCGTCTGACCTCGACGCGTTCGAGGCAGGCGCGAAGGGCGTCAGCGCGTTCCGATTCCATCAGCTCGCCCTGGCGATCGGAGTCGATCCGGGCCTCCTGGCGGGCCAGACTCCCGGGGCCGATCCGTGTCGGTCGACGGCTCGGTTCCGGGGCGCCGTCGAGGGCGGCCTCGTCAGCTCCGACGTCCGCCTGCTTAGCCTCGCGGCCGAGGTTGGCCGGGTGGGGTGGCAGCTCATGACGTGGCTCGCGGACCCTCGGCGGGACCGCATCGTCACGAACCCGCGCCCCGTCCACGACACGGATCCGCCCTGGAAGGAGGGCTACCGGCTGGGGGAGCAGGCCCGCGCCGAGCTGGCGCCGGGGCGTGGTCCGCTGCAGTCCGTCCAGGCGACCCTGGAAGGGCTCGGGGTCCACGTCGCGTTCGTGCCGTTCGCGACCCCGGGGGTCGAGGCCGCAGCGGTGCGCGAGCCGCTGGCGCTGGGCCTGATCCTGTTGAACTCGTCGCACGAGCGGGTGGTCCGCGTCCCCAGCCGTCGATCGGTGCTCGCCCATGAGCTGTGCCACCTCCTATTCGATGCGACGGACCGCCACCTCGTGACGAGCGTGACCCGCGACACCGACCAGGGCGTCGCCACGGAGCAGCGCGCGAACGCGTTCGCCCCGGCCTTCCTGGCGCCCAGGGCCGAGCTCGACACCAGCGTCGAGCCGATCACCCTCGCGCGGACATTGGTGCAGCGGTGGGCGTTCTCGAGGGAGGGCGCTGCCTGGTACACCCGGAGCCTCCTCGGATTGCCCCAGGAAGACGGCCCCATCTTGAAGGACCGGCTCGGCGGCACGCCTGAGGCGCCCGTCGAGGAGCCCGTGCGCGGCGCCTCCGCTGCGGGCGTGAGCAGCCTCGTTCACGGGCTGGTGGGAGAGCTGGCGAGATCGGCGTACGACGCCGGCCACATCAGCGAGGCGCGCCTGCGCGAGATCCGCGAGCTCGGCTGACCGTGTGGATGCTGGACGAGGGCCCCCTCGCGCACCTGGCAGCGCACGATCTCGTCGCGCCGCCGGACCTCCTGTTCACCGGTGAGGCGGCGGAGGACAACGCCCGCCGCACCTCACCCGTGACCTCCAGGTTGTTCGGTTCCGGGAGCCTCTCCGTCTTGTCGATCGCCGACCAGACGCAGGCATGGACGATGTTGTACAGCCACCTCCGCCGGCAGTTCGCCAAGGCAACCCAGCACTTCGCCGAGCACGAGGCGATCGCGATCTGCGCCTGTGATCGGCGGACCTGGTGTTCGTGACCGAGGACAAGGGCGCAGCACTGCTCGCGCTGGGGGAGCTCGGGCGCAGCCGGGTCGCGTCGTCCTTCGACCTGTGGGACGATCTGCGCACTCGCGGTGTCGTGGACCAGGCTCGCTTCGACCGCCTGTGCAACCAGACCCGCATCAAGGGCAACACGTCGCTCCCGGGCGTCCCGTGGCGCCTGCGATCGACCTAGTCGTCCGCCGCGAGCGCTTCGGCGTTGGCGCAGTCATGTTCGCTCGACACTCGCCCACGCAGCTCTCTCGCCGCGTTCGCGCCGGCGTAGTCCCGGGCAGCGCCGCCAGCTGTCCAGGTCCGACGCCTGGACGTAGTCCCCGCCATGCGCTTCCCGTTCACCGACGGGGGCCGCCGTAGACAGCGGCGGTCACCGAGGCGCGCGCGGGGCGCGGTACACCCACGGAGGGGGTGCCGGGTGTGGTGGTTCCTCGGTGCAGGCTGCGGGCTGGTCGGTGAGCCTGAGGTCGTGGCCGTCCGCCCGACCGCAGGCGGGTGCGGGGCGTGGACGGTCGAGGCCGAGGTCACCGGGATGCGCGGCCGGGCGGTCGACCTCACGGTGAACGGCGCCCGGGTGCACCAGTGGCACGGCGTGTGGGGCCACCGCACGCTGGTCGCCACCGGGCGCGGCACCCCGTACGAGCCCCTGTCGTTCGAGGTCCAGGTGCACGACACCCCAGCGCGGGGAGGGGCGCCGCTCGAGCTGTCGTGGGCGACCGCGACCGTCGGGGTCGAGCCCGATCCGTCGGAGCTGGCCGAGGGGGCTGCTGCCGAGCTCGGGGTCCGGATCGACACCACCTGCCCGCTGGAGGGGGTGTGGTGGCGGCTCTCCGTCGACGGGTGGACCGCCAGCGGACCCGCCACCGACACCCGGGTGACCGTCCCGCCGCGCGGGCGCGGCGTCCACCCGGTGAAGGTCGAGCTGTTCGGTCCGACCGCCGTCGCCGGGCGCCCGCTCGCCGAGGACGTGGGAGTGCTGCTGGTCGGGGCGCTGACCGACGTCGATCGCGACGGCGACGGGCAGGTCGAGCGAGGAGACTGCGACGACGGCGACCCGGCGGCGAGCTCGTTCAAGGACGAGGGGGCGACGCCGAACGGGCGCGACGACGACTGCGACGGGCGGGTCGACGAGCGCACCGAGGCGTTCGACGACGACGGCGACGGGCGGTCCGAGCGGCAGGGGGACTGCGACGACGCCGACGCGGGGGTGTTCCCGGGCGCCGCCGAGCGCGCGAACTGCCGCGACGACGACTGCGACGGAGCGGTCGACGAAGGCCTGCCGTTCACCCCGCTGCCGGACGACCCGTACGAGGGGGTCGACGGGCGGCACCGGGTGCTCGCGCAGGTCCGCGAGCTCCGGATGCCGCTCACCGTGGTGTCCCGCGACCTGCAGGACGAAGAGCGGATCGTGTTCGACAGCTTCGACGGAACGTTCGACTCGTGGGGGATCGACCTGGTGGCGTCTCGGATCCCGGCCGGGGCGGCGTACGGGGTGGGGATCTTCCACGCCGACGGGTCGCGGAGGGCGTCCGGGGTGCTCCGGCGGTCCGGCGACGCGGTGCGCGCGACGGGGTCGGGCTGGAGCGACGACTCGGGCGAGTACGAGGTGCGGGTCACCCCGCTCGCGCTGCCCGCGCTGGGGTGCCCGGTCGAGCTGTACCTCGAGGCGCGGTGACTACCGGAGCGGCGTGCCGTCGAACGTGACCAGGAAGGTCTCGTCGTACACGATCGCGCTCGTCTCACACGCCTCGCCGTCGCAGTCGTCGCGGTCGGCGCGGTTCGTCGCGTACTCCCCGTCCTCGGTGAACACGTCGCCGAGGGACAGCTCGGTCGTGCCGTTCTCCGCGCCGTCCCACTCGTCCGACTGGCGCTCGCCGCTCTCCGTGGCGTGCTCGTAGGACCCGTCGGCGTGGAGCCCGTCGCGGTCGACCCGCACGAACAGGTCGTACCGGTCGATCACGGCGCTGAAGTCCTCCACGAACAGCCCGCCGGGCTGGTCCTCGCGCACCGCGAACTCGTTCGACCCGTCGAACACGAGCCTCCACCCGTCGCGGTCGGGCCCGCCCTCGAGCACGAGCTCACCGAGGGCGAGCGAGGCATACTCGCCGTCGACCGAGAAGTACCCGAGCTGCCCGCTCGACACCTCTTCGAACCGGAAGCTGGTGCTGCTCCCGTCGGGCCGCTCGTCGGTGTCGTACTGGCTCGGGGTGGTGAGGGGGTCGTGCGCCCCGTCGAACACGTTGTCCTGCCACACCGTGGGCTGGGGGTCGAGCAGGTACCGCAGACCGTCGATCCGATACGGCCCGTCGAGCGACGCACAGCCTGCCAACCATGTGAACACCACCGACACCCCCACGTGGGAACCGTAGTCGGCCCGACGTCGACGTGCCACCACGGTCAGCGGCTGGTCGCGTGGACGATCTTCTGCTCGAGCCACGCTCCTCGATCCGCGTCGTCGATCCACTCCGTGAGGTCCTGCGCGTTCAGCAGGACCACCAGCTGCTCGGTCGACGACGCGCGCAACAGCTCGTCGTGCACCGCGGACGTGAACCCGTTCATCGAGATCAGGAACCCGAGGCGGCACCGGCCGTGGCGGGTCGACATCTTGTGCAGCAGCGGCTGGAGCGTGCTCACCGTTGCAGAGCTCGCCCAGTTCTTGCACTCCACCACCCACACGGGCCCCTGCTGCAGCAGGAACGGTTGCGTCGAGCCGTTCGCGACGTAGACGTCGATCTCCTGGCTCGGGTTCTTCACCGACTGGCTGGCGGTGAGGCCGGCGACCGACCCGAACAGCCCCTTGACCGTCCGCTCGAGCGCCTCGCCCTTGCGCTGCGGGTGGGTCTCGGTCTGGGCCGACTTCCACGCTTCCCGCAGCGCCCGCTCGCGCACCTCGGGCCGAGCGGAGAAGTCACGCTCGGCGTCGTCGGTCGCGCGCCGCACCTTGTGACGCAACATCTCCTTGAGGGCGGCGGTCGACTTGTCGAGCACGTCGACGGCGCCGGCGTCGAACGCACGCCGGGCGACGTCGTCGCGGAGGTACCCCGACACCACGATGACCCGCGTCGTGGGCCAGGCCGCGAGCACCCGCGGCACCCAGTCGACCCCGTCCGGCCCCTTCCACCCGGGGCCGTCGAGCCGTACGTCGAGCAACATCACGTGGGGGGCTGGACCCGCGAGGGCAGCCGCCAACGCGGTCTCGTCGTGGGCGAGTGTGACCGTGTAGCCCAACCCCTCGAGCTGGGATTGGACCGAGTCCGCGAAGTCGCGGTTGTCGTCGACGATCAGCACCGTACCCGTCACGAGCGCTCCCTTTCGAACTTCACCACGAACCGCGCGCCGCCACCAGCGGGGCGCTCGTGGTGGACCGACCCTCCGAGCTCGCCCACCACCACTTCGTGCACCAGCGCCAGCCCGATCCCCGAGCCGCCCCGGCCCGACACCCCGCGGGTGAAGATCCGGTCGGCGAGGTGCTCGGGAACCCCGGGTCCGTCGTCGGTGAACTCGACCGACACCCGCTCTCCGTCTGCCCGAGCGGTCACCCGCAGCGTGACCCGGCGCTCGGACCCCCGGGCCGCTTGTGCGGCGTTGCGCACGAGTTGGACGAGCGCGAGCCGCAACCGCGTCGGCGGCGCTTGCACCTCGAGCTCCTCCAGATCGAGCTTGATGTGGAGGTGGCCATTGCGCTCGGCCACCGTGTCCCGCACGACGTCGTTGACCAGGTCCATCAGCCGGAGGGGCTGCGGGGGCTCGTGCCCTGCGGGGACGAGCTGGCGCACGTTCGATGCGAAGTCGGCGAGTTGGTCGGTGACGCGCTGCAGGCGCAGGAGGCGGGGATCAGCGTCCGGGACGCTGGTGGAAAGTTCACCGAGGCTCAGCCGGAGGGTGGGGACGAGGTTCCCGAGCTCGTGTGCCACCGTCTCGGCGAGGTCCCGCACCGCGGCCGTGCTCAGCGGTGGGGCGACGCCCGTGCGCGCGGTGATCACCGCCCCGACCCGGTCGGCGAGGGTGGCCCGCACCAGGGTGGCGAGCGGGGAGGGCGGGTCCGCGACCACCTCCTCGAGCCAACCGTGTCGCTCGGCCACCACGCAGGCTCTGCCGTCTGGCAGAGTCGTGACGAGCCCGAACGCCACGAGGCGCTCCAGTGACGGCAACGGGTCCGGGTCCGACTGGTTGGTCGACCACTCCCGATTCGATAGGAGCCACCGCAACAGGCTGGCGGTGTATCGGTTCGCGTCGCGCAAGCCAATCGCTTGGTGGGTCTCGGCGACCAGCAACGCCACGATCTGCTCCCGCGGTCCGAGAGAGAGCAGAAGTTCTCCCAATGGGAGGCGGCGTCCGTCGCGGCTCATGGCGCCGACGGCGACGAGGTACTCCTCCGGGGACCACGGGGCCCACCCCGCCAAGATCTGGGCCATGGTCTCGATGACGGCGGTGTGGACCGTGACCGAGAACGAAAGCGTGTCGTCCGTGACCTCGTCCATCATCTCGAGCTGCTCGGCCGCGGGGACCGCAGCGCCGAGCACATGGCCGAGCCAGTCCCAGCACGACTCGAGCCTGCGTCGGAGCTGGGCGGGATCGAGGACGAGCGCGCGCCGGCCCCAGCTCACTCTCGCCCCCTGGTCGAGCGCGGACCGCACCACCGCGGCGTGCCACCGCTCCAGCGCTCCCTCCGGTACCGGGCGGTGCGGGCGGTCTTCCACCGACGCCGGGTTCGTCAGCATGTCCACCAGTGAGTCGAGCAGCGACATGTCCCGGTCCTAACCGGTCGTCGGCCCGCGCCGCCGCGCCGGGTCGGTGCCTCGGCCGGCGACGCGCTATGGTGGACCCAGGCGCGCGCGCGCGCCCCGGAGGCTCCCCGGTGGCATCCCCCGTCGCCGACCCGTGGTCGGCCGAGCTGCGCAGGCCGTTCGAGCGGATGGAGGCGGCGGTGGTGCGCCTGCACCTCGCCCGACCCGAGCCCGAGGCCCGCCCGGTGGTCGACGCGCTGCGGTACGCCCTGTCGTTCGCCAAGCTCACCACCGTGCGCAGCCGCGACGGGGCCGACGTGGAGGTCAAGGGCCTGCTCGGCCCGCATGCCCGGTGGGTCAAGGACACGCTCGGGCCGCGGCTCGACAAGGCCGACTCGGTGTGGACCGCGTCGCGGGAGCTGCCCGAGGTGTTGCGCCGGACCCGGCTGGCCCGCGCGAGCCTGCTCGAGCACCTGCCGCTCGACCGGGCGTCACTCGAGTCCGAGGTGACCACCCGGCTGCTGGTGGTCGCGAGCGGAGGTGGCGGGGGCGCCGGCTACGTGTACCCCGGCGCGTACGAGCAGCTCGAGCGGCGCGGCCTGTGCCCCGACCTGATGGTCGGCACCTCGATCGGGTCGCTGATGTCGATGTTCCGCGCCCGCCGCAAGCGGTACGACTTCGCGCCGCTGGTCGCCGCCGCCCGCCGGCTGTCGTGGGGCGGGGTGTTCCAGATGCTCGAGACCGCGAACCGGTACGGGCTGCCCGCCACCCTGCGCCTGCGCCTGCGCACCGCGCTCGGCTCGCTGTTCCTGCGCGAGGACGGCCAGCCGATGCGGTTCTCCGACTGCGAGATCCCGCTGGTGGTCGTGGTGACCGGGATCACCGTCGACGCGATGAAGCACGACCTCGACTTCTACGAGCACCTGCTCGACGACGACGTGCGCCGGTCCGGGGTGTCGGCCGGGGTCAAGGGCAGCCTGAAGGCGCTGCGGATCTTGCGCGAGTTCCTCGCCCGCCCCGACGCGCTGCGGTGCATCGGCCTGGGGCGCGAGCCGGGCACCGAGGAGTTCGACGTGCTCGACGCCGCGGGGTTCTCGAGCGCGGTCCCCGCGGTGATCCACTACGACGTGCTCCGCGACGACCCGCGGATGCACCGGGTGCTCGACCAGCTGTACGCGCAGTACGGCATCACCCGCCTCGGCGAGGGCGGGCTCACGAGCAACGTCCCGGCGCGGATCGCGTGGGAGACCGCCGCGTCGGGTCGGCTCGGGCGGCGCAACGCACTGGTGGTCGCGCTCGACTGCTTCGCGCCGAACCCCCGCCGGATCGCGTGGTTTCCGATGCAGCAGGCGGTCCGGTCGGCGAATGTCGAGGCCGACCGGCAGTTCGCCGACGTGTACCTGCCGTACGCGCGCACGTTGTCGCCGCTGAACCTCGTCCCGTCGATCCGCGACGCGATGACCGCGATGCGGTGGGGGCGGGAGGAGATGGAGCCGCACATGCCGTTCGTGGAGCGGATGTGCGAGCCCGTGCCGGTGTTGTCCGACGCCCCGGGGTGAGCGGTTAGGGGGCCGCCGGAGGCACCGATGGGCGAGCAACGGACGATCGAGCTGACCGACGCCGAGTTCGAGCGCACCTGGGCGCTGACCAGGGCGCTCCTCGCCGACGACGCGAACCCGAAGCGCTCGCTCGACGTGGTGTTCATCGCGGCGGCCCGGTTCGTCGAGCGGGTCGAGCGCGGGTTCGCGACCGACGGGGTGGTGCTCGAGACCGGCAAGGCCGGCCCCAACGGGCCGCTCACCTACCTCGTGCGTCGCCGCGCCTGATCACTGCACCTGGTTCACGATCCCCTGCAGGCTCACGCCGACCTCGAGCGTGATGTTCGCCCGGATCTTGGTGTCGACCAGCGGGGGCTCGCCGTCCGGGAACGTCGCGGTCTCGAACGACTCGGAGAACGCGTAGTTCGCGAGGTTCACCCGCTTGTCCACCGGCAGGTCGACCAGCGTCATGCCCTCGGCGAAGTCACCGTACGACACGAGCAGCGCGTCGCCGTGGTCCTCGGTGAGCACCCAGCTCTCGAGGTGCGACAGGAACCCGAGGTCGGCCCCGTCTTCGGGGTTCAGCACCTCGAGCGACAGGTCGACCACCCGCAGCGACGACACGTCCTCCCGGCTCACGCCCATCCGAGCCAGATCTTCCGGCCCGACCTGGAACGCGAGCATCCGTTGGAGCATCGAGGCGTCCATCGGTGGTAGCTCCGCTTGTAGCTCCGGAGGGAGCTCGGGCACCCCCGGGACGAACGAATCGGTGAAGTGATCGACCTCGAACGCGATGACTTGGGTCTGGCAACCGGTCGCGAAGAGGATGATGCCGATGAGGCAGTGACGCATGAGGACCTCCCACGCCCCACCCGTCGGTGACCCGATCCGCGGCGCGGTCGCGCGCGGGTTTCACCCCCCTCAACCCCCATCGCGCGGCGCTGCGGCGCGGGTCGGCACGATCAGCTCCGCTCGGTCGTCCGCGTCGAGGTCCACCGCGAGGACCGCGCGCCCGACTCGCTCGAACGGCGCGTCTCCGCGCACGATCACCTGGGCCTCGTCGGTCGACAGGCCGATCCCCCAGGTCGTCCAGTCCGAAGCGTACCAACCCCACACCCGGCCGGCGTCGAACGCGTTCTGGGCGTCCTCCTTGTAGTCGGGCGCCCCCACGATCAGGTCTTCCAGCAGGTCTCCGTCCAGGTCGGCGCTGTCGAGCCATTTGCCGATGTGGTCCGGAATGTCGATTCGGTCGCTGGTGGAGCGGACATCGGCCACGTCCTCCGGGGAGGCGTCACCGGTCAGGTCGGCGCCGCGCACCAGGTGCACCCGCCCCGAGCCGTTCGCGAACCCGGGCGCCCCGATCGCGAACAGGGTGTCGGTGCCCACGTCGAGCGCCGCGAACGAGGCGCCGAACAGCTCGAGCGCCCCGACCGAGCCGAGCACGGTCACCCGGGTGACGGGGTCGGTGAGCGGGCCCGACTCGGGCAGCGGCTCCGCCAGCACCGACACCGAGCCGCGGCCGCCGGAGGCGTACGGTGAGCCGATCACCAGGTCGATCGCGCCGTCGAGGTCGAGGTCGCGGTCACACGACACCGCGGCGCCCGCGCCCTGGCCGACTTCGGTGCCCCACCACGCCGGGCCGAGGGACCACGGGGTCACGGGCTCCGGGCGGGCGCCGAGGTTCTCGGACAACAGCAGGAACACCGCGCCGGCGAGGTCGGGCACCGGCTCGTACGGCCACCCCTCGGCGGGGGTGGAGAAGAACGGCGCCACCACCACCACCTCGGGGATCCGGTCGCCGGTGAGGTCTGCGCACGGGACGATCCGCTCGCCGAGCCGGTCGTTGGGGGTCACGCCGGTGATGGTCAGGTCGGGCACCGACCGCACCCGGTCGAGCTCGGCCCCGCGGAACAGGCGCACCGCGCCGCGGCCGTAGTCGGTGCCGGGCGCGCCGACCCACAGGTCGAACGCCCCCGAGGCGTCCGGCGCCGGCTGCACGAACAGCGACTGGCCGAACTCGGCCTTCGGGGTGACCCCGGCCCAGGTCGCCACCCGGCGCAGGTCGACCGCGTCGAGCGCGATCACCTGGTTCGCGTCGGGCTGCCCGACCAGGATCCGCCCGCCGTACGTGGTGCCCACCGGCACCGCGCCCACCGACCAGCCCGAGCCCTGGTCCTCCTCGGGCAGCGACGCCCCGCCGTCGTACGACAGCTCGGCGTCGTCCCACGCGTCCAGATCGGCCGGCGCCGAGCCGTCACACACCGCGAGCCGCCCCTGCGGGTACTGCCACGCGCAGCCGGGGCCCTCGCACACCACGCTGCACCCGCTCCCCAGCGTCACCACCAGCGCGCCCGCTGTCGCCCGCATCCCGAACCCCACACGTCGCGCGCCCGCGGCGCTCGACCCTGAGATACCCTGCGACGACCCGAGGGGGGACGACGTGGCGACGGTGATCGGGCGAATCATGACCGTGGTGCTGGGGGGAGGCCGGGGCAGCCGGTTGTACCCGCTGACCAAGCTGCGCGCGAAGCCGGCGGTGCCGCTGGGCGGCAAGTACCGCCTGATCGACATCCCGCTCTCGAACGCGATCAACAGCGGGCTGCGCGAGATCTTCGTGCTGACCCAGTTCCAGTCGGCGTCGTTGAACGCGCACATCGCGCGGACCTACCGGTTCGACATGTTCAGCAACGGGTTCGTCGAGGTGCTCGCGGCCGAGCAGCGCGACGACCCGGGCGGCGACTGGTTCCAGGGCACGGCCGACGCGGTGCGCAAGCACGTGCACCGGTTCGCGCGCGAGGGCGTGGAGCACGTGCTGATCCTGTCGGGGGACCACCTGTACCGGATGGACTACACCGAGCTGATCGCGCGGCACGAGGACTCGGGC
This sequence comes from Myxococcota bacterium, assembly GCA_040080105.1. Classification (GTDB taxonomy): domain Bacteria; phylum Myxococcota_A; class UBA796; order UBA796; genus JACKER01. The sequence continues at coordinate 2,189 of JBEBJC010000070.1, read as the reverse complement.
GCCGACATCACCGTGTCGTGTATTCCGGTGCACCGGCACGAGTGCGCCGGGTTCGGCGTGTTGTCGGTCGACGGCGACGGGTTCCTGGCCGCGTTCAAGGAGAAGCCCGCCGACGACGAGGACCTGTCGGCGATGCGGATCCCGCTCGAGCTGCGCCAGCAGTGGGAGACCGACCGGGAACACCTCGCCTCGATGGGGGTGTACGTGTTCCGGCTCGATCGGCTGCTGCAGGAGCTCGATCGGCCGAACAACCTGGACTTCGGAAAGGACATCCTGCCGAACGCCATCCGCCACCACCGGGTCGCGGCGTACCTGTTCCGCGACTACTGGGAGGACATCGGCACGATCAAGGCGTTCTACGACGCGAACCTGATGATGTGCGAGGACTACCCGCCGTTCCGGTTCTACGTGCCCGAGGCGCCGATCTACACCCGCGCGCGGTTCCTGCCGCCGACGATCTTCCGCGACGCGCGGATCGAGCGGAGCATGGTGGCCGAGGGTTCACTGCTGCACGGCGCCCGGGTGGTGCACTCGGTGATCGGGCAGCGGGCGTGGCTGCTCCAGGGGTCGCGGGTCGAGGACTCGATCGTGATGGGCGCCGACTTCTACGAGGTCGAGGGCACACGCGAGCGGGTGATCGGCGCCGGCCGGATCCCGGTGGGGATCGGCGAGGGCGCGTCGATCAAGCGGGCGATCATCGACAAGAACGCGCGGATCGGCGCCGGCGCGGTGATCCACGGCGGGGTCGACCGGCCGGACGAGGACCACGAAGAGTGGTGTGTGCGCGACGGGATCGTGATCGTGCACAAGGGCGCCGTGATCCCGCCGGGCGCGGTCCTGTAGTGCTCGACCAGCGGATCACCGCCGACCGGGTGCTCACGATGGACCCGAGCCTCGGGGAGGGCCCGCTCGGCGAGATCGAGCGCGGCGCGATCGGGGTCGAGGCGGGCCGGATCACCTGGGTCGGACCGGCGTCGGAGGCGCCGGCGGCGCGGGAGCAGATCGACGGCGCGGGGCAGGTGCTGCTCCCGGCGTTGATCGACTGCCACACCCACGCGATCTGGGCCGGGTCCCGGTCCGACGAGTTCGCGCGCCGGCTGGCCGGAGAGAGCTACACCTCGATCCTCGAGTCGGGTGGTGGGATTCTGTCCACGGTCCGCGCGACCCGGGCGGCGTCGGTAGAGACGTTGGTGCAGACCGGCGCCGCGCGGCTCCGGCTGCTCGCCGCCCGCGGCGTGGGCACGGTCGAGGTGAAGAGCGGCTACGGCTTGTCGCCCGAGCGAGAGCGGGTGTTGTTGCAGGCGGCGCGGGCGGCAGGGGAGGCGGCAGGGGTGCGGGTCGTGCGCACGTTCCTCGGCGCCCACGCGATCCCGGCCGAGTTCCGGTCCGACCGGGCGGCGTACGTCGACCAGGTGGTGTACGAGCAGCTGCCGCTGTGCGCGCCGGAGGCCGACGGGATCGACGTGTACATCGACCGCGGCGCGTTCACCCTGGCGGAGGGAGAGCGGATCTTGCGCGCCGGCGCCGCGCGCGGGCTGCAGATCCGGGTCCACGCGGAGCAAGTGGAGCACACCGGCGCGGCGGCGCTCGCGGCCGAGCTCGGCGCCCTGTCGGCCGACCACCTGGAGCGGATCGACGCCGAAGGCATCGCCGCGATGGCGGCGCACGGCACGGTGGCGGTGCTGTTGCCCGGGGCGATGTTGTACCTGCGCGACGTGGCGCCGCCGGTGGCGGCCCTGCGCGAGGCCGGGGTCGAGTTCGCGGTCGCGACCGACCTGAACCCCGGCAGCTCGCCGGTGGCCGACCCGTGGCTGTGCGCCACGCTCGCGTGCGTGACGATGGGGCTCACGCCGATCGAGGCGCTGCGGGGGCTCACGGTGGTGGCGGCGCGCGCGGTCGGGCGGCCGGAGCTCGGGGTGCTGCGGGTCGGGGCCCCGGCGGAGTGGATCTTGGCCACGCCCCCGCCGGGGGAGCGACCGACCGCCGCGGCGCTGGTGCAGTCGATGGGGGCGGTCCAGGTGCGGGTCCGGCCCGCGTGACCCGGCCGTTCCGGCTGTCCGAGCGGCGGGTGGACCTCGGCGCGCGGTCACCCGGGAGACCCGCTCGCGCGGGCCCGGGACGCGATCGCGGCCGCCGGGTCCCATTGCCTGGCGCGCGCGGAGGCGCTCCGTCGACCGCCGGGTCAGAGG
>JBEBJC010000933.1:0-3585 GCA_040080105.1 Myxococcota bacterium | reverse complement strand
GGCCTGGGCCGGGGTGGCCGGGCGGAGCGCGTCGGGCACCGCGGGGTGCACCGGGCGGCGGGCAGCGGCGACCGCGGCGGCGCGCACCGCCGGATCGGGGAACGGCACCAGAGCCCGTGCGGCGGGCTCACCCGCGAGCCACGCCGGGGTGAACGACGAGGAGGACATCGAGCCCACTTCGCGCGCGGGCGGGCCGCGCGACGGTCAGCGACGGTCACGAATCGTCGCTCGAGCCCGCCCCGTACGCCCCCATCCCGATCGTGTCGAGCCGATCCGGGCGCGGCTCGCCCCGCGCGACCCGCGCCAACAGCTCGTCTACGGCGGCGACCAACATCTCGTTCCCTCGGGGCTCGAACCGCTCGAGCGCCTCCGAGAACGCGGACAGCCCGCCCAAGAACAGCGCGATCGCGGCCGGTTCGAACGACGGGGACCACATCCCGTACCCGAGCTCGGCCAGCCAGCGCGCGTTCAGCTCCTGCTCGAACTGGCCCGCGATCGGGATCGACATCATCGGCACGTGCAGGTGCACCGCCTCGCCCATCAGGGACAGTCCGCCGTTGGCGATCACCGCGCGCGCGGTGCGCAGATCGTCGACGAACCCCGCCTCGGAGAACGGCATCAGCCGCACGTTGCCCTCGACCCCCTCGCGCCCCGTCCCGTACACCCGGAACTCCCCCGGCAGCGACCGGAGCACCGGCACCAGCACCTCGCGGGTCGCCGGCGAGGTCTGGTACACCAGCACGTGATCCTGCGGCTCGCGCACCGCCTGGAGCACGATCGGGCGCAAGATCGGCGGGACCAGGGTGGTGCGGGGCTTGCGGACCCGCGGGAAGAAGAAGCTGGTGATCAGGTAGTGGTACGCGCCCGGGAGCTTCGCCTTGACCGCGAGCTTCGCCAGCCGGAAGTCGAGCGACGCGAACGCGGTGGTGGTCGGCGGGTTCGCGCACCGGTTCAGCACCTGCATGTTGTCGATCGAGATCACCGGGATCCGCTTCCACCGCGCGTAGAAGTACGCCCACGACTCGAAGTCCGAGATCGCCACGTCCGGGGTGACGCCGTCGGCGAACACGGCCGAGATCTGGTCGAGGTTCAGCACCAGCGACCGCGGGGCGGACGCGAGGTTCGACGCGAGCGACCGCACGAGATCGAGCCCTCCGTCGTCGAAGTCGAGGTGGAGCCCCTCGATCTCGAACAGCTTCACCGACGGCTGCTCGGCGAACGCTCGGGTCAGGAACGCGTGGGCCCGGCCGGAGACCACCACCCGGATCTGGTGCCCCTGCGCCACCAGGTGCTCGAGCACGACCCGCGACCGGGTCGCGTGCCCCATCCCCTCGCCGACCACCCCGTACAGTACGTTCATCCGCCGGTCCCGCCCGCGTTCGCGATCTTGCGCAGCATCCGTACGGTGAAGTCGTGGTGGTCGAAGTACACGAGCCGCACGCCCTCCGGCGTCAGCGACACCTTCACCCGGCGCACGCCGTCGACCGCGCGGCCGTCGGCCACCGCCCGCACCGGCCGCCACCCGTACTGGAGGACCTCGACCTCGGCCACCGACGACGGCGGCAGCGCCAGCGACGGCAGGCGGGGCTGGTGGGGGCAGATCGGGGTCACCTGCAGCATCGACAGCAGCGGGTGGAACGGCTGGCCACCCGCGGAGTACGCGTAGGCGGTCGAGCCGAGCGCGGTGGCGAAGATCAGGCCATCCGACACGAGGGTCTCCACCACCTCGTGCCCGTCGATCCACAGGCGCATCCGCCCGGCCTGGCCGGTCATCCGCTCGAGGTACACGTCGTTGATCGCGCGCTCCTCGATCGGCGTACCGTCGGACAACACGATCTGGGCCGCCACCGTCGGGAACGCGTACGTGCGGTACCGACCGTCCGCGAGCGCGCTCACCACCCGCTCGAGGTCGCTCGCGTCGTTCAACAGGAACCCGAGGTGCCCCGCGTTCAGCCCGAGCCACGCGTGCTGGTACCCGTACTGGGCCACCGTGCGCAGCAGGTAGCCGTCGCCCCCGAGCACCAGCGCGACCCCGGCCGGCGGCTGCCACTCGGCCCCGAGCCGGGACAGCAGCCCCGACCGCAGCGCGACCGCCTTCGGGTTCCGCTCGTCGCACACGATCATGGCCGCACCGTGAGGTCGATCCCGGGGAGCAGCGCGCGGGCCGACCGCAGCGCCTCGATCGGATCCGCCGGCGCGCCCACCTCGAACGTCATCAGCCACAGCCCGCTCGCCCCGAGGTTCACCGCCCACAAGTCGACGGCGTCGCGCGGGAGGTTGCCGGGCAGCAGCAGGCGGTACCGCACCCCGGGCCGGCCGTCGATCCACGCGGCCGCCCGGTCGACCACGAAACAGCCGCAGCCCGCGATCAGCCCGTCGCGGAACGTGTCGGAGAACGGGTCGGTCGGCGGCGTGGTCGGCGGGTCGATCCATACGTCGACCCCGCCGGAGAGCGCCTCTACCCGGACGCCCCCGCCGGGGCGCTCCTCGGGCGCCGCGGGCAGCCACATCGTGCCGCCGGGGATCGGCTGGCGCGCCCACCCGGTCACCGACACGTCGATCGGGGGAACGCCCGCGGCGGTCGCCTTGGTCGGGACTCCCCGCTCGAGCCACACCGTCGCGAGCGGGTACCCGTCCGAGTCGAACAGGTGGTCCTCCACCACGCCTCCCGCGCCGAGCTTCTGGTACCGCACGATCGAGCTGCTGGTCGGCAGCGCCCACACGACGAACGCGCCGTCCCTCCGCTTGCGACCTCGGGCCTCGGCCCGACCGTCCGGCAGGTCGGTGACCTTGTCGAACAGCTGCTCTTCGGGGACCTCACCCTGCGCGAGGGGCAACCCCGCGCCAGGCTCGATCGGTTCGGCGAACGCGTGTGAGACCCACCACATCGCGCCCAGCCTACCTAGGGCGACCGCGGGGGTCCATCCGTTTCACGGGTCGTCGAACGCGTCGCCCCCTCCCGCCGGCGGACGGCGGGCACCCCACACCGGCCCGATTCGCACGGTGAGCCCGGCCACGACGCCGAACCCGATGCCGCGCTCCCCGATCGCGACCGGCGGTTCGGGGATCAGCGGCTCTCCGGTCTCGACCGACCGCTCGTACTCGGCGGCGAGGGGCACCGACACGATCCCTCGCAACGACAGGCCGACCTCGCGGGTCGCGTCGGCCTCGACCCCGGGCAGCACCTCGAGCAGCAGCGCGTCGGGGGGGCTCACCCGCTCGAGCCGATCGCTGGCAGGGATCCCGGCGCCGGTCCACCACGCGAGCCCCGCGCCCACCGTGGGCCGCGCCGGCCACCGCGGGAACGGCGCGAACTCCGCCCGCACCCCGCGCTGCCAGGTGGTCATCCCGTACACCGACTTCCGGCTCGGCACCGCCACCTGGTTCTGCACGTCCTCGTCGAGCAGGTAGTCGGTCGACCCGCTCCGGACGGTCGCGGCGAACGACAGGTCGAGGAACGGGGTGACCCCGAACCCGAGCTCGAGGTTGCCGGTCATCGCCTGGCCGTTGATCACCTCGAGCAGCTGCACGGTGTTCACCGGCTGGAGGTCCTGGTCGGACAGCAGCACCTGCCCGGTGTAGCTC
>JBEBJC010000932.1:0-3589 GCA_040080105.1 Myxococcota bacterium | reverse complement strand
CTTGTGATTTGGACCTTTCGGTCCGCACCACCCATATCTTCCATTTGAATTTCAAAGACCGACCAGCCCCCCGCCTCGCTAGAGGCGGCTGCTGCCGGATGTACTCGGGGCGGTGCGCGACCGAGGGTAGAACCCGAAGCCGCGAAGGCGCCGCCGAAGCCCGTCGACTCTATCGCGTCCCGAGGGACCGTCAAGAGTCATCTCGTCGCCGAAGCGACGCAAGGGCGTCAGGCCGATACCGTAACCGCACCCGCAGGTGTGGTCAAGATTGCAGGAAGGATTCCGTCCTGTTTTGGTGCCTGATGGGCACCGCCGGCCGCCGACCGCATCGCTGCGCTCGGGATGCCACCCAACTATGGGGTCCCCGTGCGGGCGTCAACCAGTCGGCCCTGATTTCGCGATGTGCTGGGTCCGACGGGTTCAGTGCTCGACGATCTCACAGGAGACCCGCCATCCGCGCGATCTTGTACACCCAGGACACCAGCATGAACCCGAGAAACACGGCCGCGAAGGCACTTTCTCTGGGCCCGAGCCACGTGAGGATCCTGTCCCATCGGCGCCGAGGATCGACGGTCTCCGCCACCGCGACTCCGAGGACGCCGGCGGAGAGACAGAACAGGAACGCCGCGAACGGCTGGTTGATCAACGCCTCGATCGGGCGCAGGTGAGCCATCAGCGCGAAGCTGGTCGTCGCCCCGCACATCGGGCACGGCTGCCCCGTCATCGCGAGGAACGTGCAGGTGCCCAACCCGAGCTGGAGGTGTGTCCCGTGCCCGTCCGGGGACGGCACGAGCAGCGCGGACAACGTGAACACGCCCCCGATCCCTAGGGCCAGCACCGCGGAACCCGATCGGACGAACCACGCCTGGCGCGCGATGCGCACCGCGTGGGTCGCGACTGCGTCCATCACTCGTCACCTCCAGCGTCTTCAGCCGGCACCGAGTCCTCGAGCAACATCACGGCCGACGCCAGATCGCGGTCCGCGACCGCGAGCTGCTGTTCGACATCTCGCCGGAACCGCTCGAACTCCGACGCGATGTTCAGCGCCGCGAGCATCGCGACCGTGTAGTCGTCCATGCGCGAGCTGCGTTGGGCGATCTCGCTCATCTTCCGATCCACGTACCGCGCGATCGACTGGAGGTCTTCGTCCTCGTCGCTCCGGAGCGTGTACGATCGGCCGCGGATGCTGATCTGGACTTTCATCGTGCTACAATCTACCCCATCTGGTCGCGCACCGGGGATCGGGCGTCACGCGAGCGCGTCGACGAACGCCGCCGGATCGAAGTCGGTCAGGTCCCCGACCTTCTCACCCAAGCCGATCAGCTTCACCGGGAGCGCGAGCTCCGTCGCGATGGCGAACACCATCCCGCCCTTCGCGGTCCCGTCGAGCTTGGTGACCACCACTCCGGAGAGCGGCGTGGCGTCGTGGAACAAGCGCGCCTGGGACAGCGCGTTCTGCCCCATGGTCCCGTCGAGCACCAACAACGTCTCGTGTGGCGCTCCCGGACAGGCCTTGTCGAGCACCCTCCGGATCTTCCCGAGCTGCTCCATCAGCGGCTTGCGGGTCTGCAGCCGGCCGGCCGTGTCGACGATCACCACGTCGTGTCCTTCCTTCCTCGCGCGATCCAGCGCGGTGAACGCCACAGCCGCCGGATCCGCGCCCTCGTCGAGGCTCACGATGTCCACGCCGGCGCGCTCTGCCCACACGCCGAGCTGCTGCTCCGCCGCAGCTCGGAACGTGTCACCCGCGGCGAGCAACACCTTCCTGCCCTCGCCCTTGAACCGCGCGGCGAGCTTCCCGATGGTCGTGGTCTTCCCGCTGCCGTTCACCCCGACCACCAGCAGCACCCACAGGCCGTCACCGACGCGCAGCGGTCGATGGACGGCGCCGAGCATCCGCTTCATCTCGTCTTGCAGCACGCCCCGTAGCCGCGCCGGGTCGGAGTCCGCAGCGGCCGCCGTCCGGACCGTCCGCAGCAGGGTCTCGGTGGTCGCTACCCCCACGTCCGCCCGAAGCAACGCCTCTTCCAGCGACTCGAGCGCGGCGGCGTCGACCGCTCGGCCGAACACCCGGTCGAGCCCCGACCGGAGGGCTTCCCGGCTTCGCGCCAGCGCTCCCTGCAGCCGCGCGAACAGGGTCGGCGCGTGTGAGTCCGCCGGCACCTCGGTGGTCGCGTCCTCCGACGACTCGGTCGTGCCTTCGTCGGCGATCGGCGCCGACAGGTCGGGCAGGGGCAGCACCGGCCGGCTCGGGCCGGCGGACCACCGGTTCACCAGCAGGTGCAGGCCGGCGGCGAGGAGCAGGGCGCCCAGCACCCCCGCGCCGATCGCCATCGGCGAGGCTCCCCCGAGCTGCTCGGCGAGAGGCGGCGTCACCGAACCCGCCTCGGTGTGCACCGGGTCCATCGTTCCTCCGTCGCCCCCCTACCACGCCTCCAGGTCCACGGACACCAACCGAGACACGCCGGGACGGGCCATCGTGATGCCGTACAACGTGTCGGCGCACTCCATGGTCTTCCGGTTGTGGGTGATCACCAGGAACTGCGAGTGGACCGACATCTCCTTCAGCATCTCGTTGAACCGGGTCCCGTTCGCCTCGTCCAGCGGGGCGTCCACCTCGTCGAGCACACAGAACGGGGACGGCTTGACCCGGAACAGCGCGATCAACAACGCGATGGCGGTCATCGCCTTCTCGCCTCCGGACAGGAGCTGCAGGTTCTGCAGCCGCTTGCCTGGCGGTTGCACGAAGATCTCCACCCCCGTCTCGAGCAGGTCCTCCTCGTCGGTGAGCGCGAGCCGGGCGCTCCCCCCTCCGACCAGCTTCGGGTACACCTCGCGGAAGTGTTCGTCGACCTGATCGAACGTCTCACGGAACCGCTCGCGGCACATCTTGTTGAGCTTCGCGATGGCGGTCCGGATCCCGTCGACGCTCTGCTCGAGGTCGGCGCGCTGGGCCGCCAGCTCGTCGTGGCGCACGCGGAGCTCGCGGTACTCGACCGGTGCAGCGAGGTTCACCTCGCCGAGGCCCGCCAACCGAAGCTTGTCGTCCTCGAGATCGGCGACCGCCGCGCGGACCGTGCGCTCGTCTTCGAGGCCGGCCGGGGTGAGCTCGACCGCAGGCACGCCGGCGACGACCTCACCCGCGACCTCGATCCCGCTCTCCACGTCCGCGTCGACCTCGAGCACGACCCGTCCCTCCGCGCGGAGCGTCTCGAGCAGCCGCTGCAGCGACACCTGGTACCGGTCCTCCATTCGCCCTCGGAGCACCTCGAGATCGGCGGAGACGGTGCCGAGCTGGGTCGACATCCGCTCGATCTCCTGCGCCAGCTTCTCCACCGCCGCTCGGACCTGACGCAGCCCCCGCTCAGCCTGGTCGCGCGCCTCGATCAGCCGCGCCAGGCGTTGCTTCTCGATCTCGTGCTCGTCCCACACCTCGCCGCGCTCGGTCAGTCCGGCGGCGGCTTCGTCGAGGGCGGCCTGGTGTGCAGCCCGCGCGCCCTCCGCCCCTAGGGTGAGCTCGGCCGCGTGGGCCGCCGCCCGCTCCGCCGCCCCGCGAGCGCGTGTCGGGCGGGCGGGCCCGGTCGGAGGA
>JBEBJC010000931.1:0-3589 GCA_040080105.1 Myxococcota bacterium | reverse complement strand
TCGGACGTCCCGCTGCACCTCAAGGACAAGAGCCGCGACGGGGCTGGGCGCGGCCACGGGGCCGGGTACCTGTACCCACACGCGTACCAGGACCACTGGGTCGCGCAGCAGTACCTGCCGACCTCGCTCGTGGGGCGGGTGTTCTGGCAGCCCTCCGACTCCGGGTACGAGGGCACGGTCAAGCGCGCCCTCGAGCGCCGGCGGGAGGCACAGCTCGCCGCGATGGTCGAGGCGGCGCCCGAGCCGTTCAGCTCCGGACCCGCCGACCCCGCGAGCGAGCGGTGGCTCCAGCGCGCTCAGGGGGCCCTCACCCAGCGGCTCGAGCAGCTGCGGGACCTCACGATCGACGCGGCCGGGGTCGAGCGGCACCACCGGGTGTTGGACCTCGACGCGCGGTCCGGGCTGCTCGTGTGGGAGCTCGTCCGCCGCGCGCCCGAGGGTCAGGTGTGGGCGGCGGTGCACGGCCGGGACGACGCCCGCGCGTTGGCGGAGGTCGCGGGCCGGCTGCCCGAGCTGCAGCGCCCGGTGGTGATCGAGGGGGACGTGGCGGAAGAGGCGGCCGCCCGCGGCGTCTCGTTCGAGCGGATCGTCGGACGGGACGCGGCGAACGTCGATCCGCGGCGGATCCGGCAGATGTTGGCTCCCGGCGGCCTGGTGGTGCTGGTGGACAGCCTCCCCCGGCGCGCGCAGCGCCTGACCGCGCTGGTCGACGCCGACCCCGCCACGCGCGAAGCCGAGGAGCGGGTGTACGCCGATCCCGAGCTGGCCCTCGGACCCGACGAACACACCCTGCGCGCTCGGTTCCCCGACGCGCGCACCGAGCTCCGCCGGTGGACGGGCGAGCAGCTGCTCACCCGCGCGATGATCGACCGGTGGTTCGCGCCCGACGGCTCACTCGGGGCGCGGATCACCCGCGCCGGGGGAGACGCGACCCACCTGTGCGCGGGCCTGCGCGCCCTCGAAGGTCGCGCGGTGCCGTGGGTGAGCTGCGCGCTGCTCACCGTGGTGCGCGGGTGAGCGGGTTCACGCCGGCCGACGCGGCGCCTTCCAGATGATGCCGTCGTACGCGTAGTGCAGGTAGCTGACGGCCAGGTTGACCGTCATCCACAGCGCGGCGATCTGCGCGCTCAGCACCACCGACGCCCACCCCACCGCGGTGAGGAACGCGACCATCACCACCAGCCACCGGGGCTTCACCCACACGAACGAGCCCCGCGGCTGGCGGGTCTTCGACACGGCCCAGCTCACGATCGCCAGGTACTCGAGCGAGTGGAAGATCGCGGCGCTGAGGGCGAGCGACAGGATCGCCGTCGTCAGGCCCTGCACCCCCGATTGGTGCGCGCGGGTCAGCGCCAGCAGCAGGCCGTACAACGAGCCGAAGCTCACGAGGTACACCACCCGGCCAGCGGCCGAGGTCCGCCAGGTGAGGAGCTCGCGCGCGAGCAGCGCGACCGGGATCGCGAGCACGACGAAGTCGAGCGGGGCCGCCCGCAGCGCGAGCCGCCCGACGAACCCCAACAGGTCGGCGTACCGCTCGGTCGGCAGCACGTTCGCCGACAGGCGGAACAACACGAACAGCACGAACACGCGGATCGCGAGCTTCTCGAGCTCGCCGCCGCCGTGCTCGGGCCGAGCTGCGCGCCCGTAGATCCGGAACACCCCGGCGGTCTGCGACGCGAAGTGCCACGCGTTCCACAGGTAGTCGGCGGCGAGCAGCAGCACGAACAGCTCGGCGCCCGTCGCGCGGTCCCACGCCGCCACCCCGGCGCAGAGGGCGAACGCCGCGATCCCGAGGCCGACGAAGGTGCGCGGCCGCTTCTCGAACCGGTCGGGGTCGAGGAACACGAGCGGGAGCGTGACCCACCGATGGGGAGTAACTAGGAAGTACGCCCACAAAACCTCGACGAAGTGCTGGGTCCACGACTTCCACCCGCTGAACACCAGGGTGAGCGCGATCACCGGCCACAGTAGGTTCGCCACGAACACCGCGTCCGGCAGCGGGGCGAACAGCCAGCCGCTCGCGCGGTCGACGGGCTCCAAGGGCCGTGCGGAGGGGGTCACGCCCGCACCATACCACCGCGCTCGAGGCGCCCGGAAGCGGGTCGCGGGTTCGACGCAGTGTCGCCGCGCGCCTGCCGCGGTACGCTGGGACCGAGGTCCGCCGCCGTGTCTTCGTTCTTCAGCAAGCTGCTGACGCGGATGTCCCCCGCACCGGGTGCGCCCGAGCCAGATCCGACCGCGCTGCGGGACGAGCGGGACACCTTCGCGCTGCGGGTCCAGGCGATCCTCGCCGCCGTCGGCCTCGGCGCGACCTACGACCCCGAGGAGTTCGCGCTGCGGCTCGCCGGCGGGTCGGTCAGCTGGCTGGGGAACCGGTTCGACGAGTACCGGCGGGCGCCCGAGTCCGACCGCGAGAGCATCGTGCTGCACGTGGCCCGGGGCATCGTCGACGCCGGGCAGCCGTCGCCGGTCGCCGACGACTGGTCCACGGCGCGCCTGCACCTCCGCCCGCGGATCCGGCAGCGCGCCCACCTGGTGATCCTCGGCCTGCAGATGGAGGCGGACGGGCTCGACGCGCGGGGGCTGCTGCACGCGTTCGTCCCGATCACGACCGACCTCGGGGCGGAGGTGATGTTCGACACGCCCACCAACATCGTGTCGATCCCGAGCGGCAAGCTCGAGTCCTGGTCGGTCGACCCGCACGAAGCGCTCGAGGTCTCGATCGCCAACCTCCGGGCGAGCGCCCCCGAGCCGTTCCGCGCGATCGGCGACGGGGTGTACGCCGCGGTGGTGGGCGACTGCTACGACTCGGCGCGGATGCTGCTGGTCGACGAGGTCGCGGCGTTGCCCGTCGACGGGGAACCGGTGGCGCTGCCCGCGAACCGGGACACGCTGGTGATCACCGGCGCCGACAACGTCGGCGGGCTGTACCGGGTGCTCCAGATCGCGCTCGCGGTGCTCGACCGACCGCGGATGGACACGCTGCAGCCCGCGGTCCTGCGCGACGGGCGGTGGACCGACTGGCTCCCTCCCCCGGGTCACCCGATGCGCGAGGCGTACTACGAGCTCGCGGTGCGCACCCGCGGCACCTCGTACGCCGAGCTGCGCGACCTGCTGCTGCGCCGGAACGAGCAGCAGGGGAGCGACCTGTTCGTCGCGTCGTACGGCGTGTACCGCGCGGGGAAGTCGGAGCCGCCGTGGTCCCACGCGATCTGGCCCCCGGTGCGGGGGTGGCTCCCCGAGGCGGACCTCGTCTCGGTGCTGAACCCCGAGGACGATCGGTACATCGTGGTCCCGCGCGCGGCCCTGTTGTCGTTCGCGTCCCACCTGCTCCGACCGGTCGAAGGCGTCCACCCTCCGTACCTGGCGTTCGACGGGGCCCCCGATCGCGGGCTGTGGCTGCGGCTGCGCGAGCACGCGCTGCGCGAGGGCACGATGGCCCGCCGCGCGGACCTGCCGCGGTGATCGCTCCACCCCGCACCGAGGCGGAGCTGCTCCACCGCGCCGAGGCGCTGGGCGGGATCACGTTGGCCGAGCTCGCCGCGCGGACCGGCGTGGTGCGCCCGGACGACCCCCGCCGGTCGAAGGG
>JBEBJC010000930.1:0-3591 GCA_040080105.1 Myxococcota bacterium | reverse complement strand
GGTCGACACCGCGGTGACGACGGTCGACACTGGGTCCGCCGGGTCGGCGCTGGTCGTGCCGCCGGCGCTCGCGGGGGAGTCCACCGTGTGCTGGACGGTCGCGCCGGCGATCGAAGGGTGGACGGGGCTGTACGTGATCGGGCTCGACTCGGGCGAGGTGCTGGAGGTGGCCCGGTTCGACGGGGCGCCGTACGACAGCTTCGGGAGCGGGCTGGTCGAGCACGGCGGACGCCTGCTGATCCACGAGTACCCCGACACCGCGTGGTACGTGTTCGACCTCGCGCTCGGCACGTCCGAGCGGCACGAGACCGACGACACCCCGAAGAGCGTGACCGGGTGGGACGACCAGATCCTGTTGGTGGACGCCAACGGGAACGGGGCGCTGTACGAAGACATCGACGCGGTCGTGGCCGGCACCCCCGCGGTGGTGTTGCCGCCGGGCCCGGTGGGCAACGGCGCGTACACGCAGCACGGCGCGCGGTTGTTCGCGTTGCCGCCCGGCGCGTTCGTGCAGGAGCTCGACCCGCTCACCGGCGACCTGCTCGACGGGTGGGAGCTCGATCGGCACACCACGTTCGTGAAGGGGGTCGCGGTCGCGGGCGACCAGCTGCACGTGCTGGACGGCGGGTCGCTGCTGCGGTTCGACCTCACCGGCGCCCTGGTGGACGAGCGGGTGTTGCCGGATCGGCTCCAATTCGCGAGCGGCGCGTCCGGGTTGGTGTGTGTCGCCCCCTGAAGGTGGGCGGCCCCGCGCGGGCGAGGTACGGGCCGCGCGGAGGGGTCATGGATCGGCTGTCCACGCTGCTGGTGCACGCAGGCCACCGCGCGATCGAGGGCGCGGTGGTGCCCCCGGTGTTCCACTCGGCGAACTACCTGAACAACGACGCGCCCGACTACGGCGGCGTCGTGTACTTGCGCCTGTCGAACACCCCGCAGCTGTTGGCGCTCGGGGAGAAGCTCGCCGCGATCGAGGGCGCCGAGCGGGCGCTGCCGCTCGCGAGCGGGATGGCGGCGGTGAGCACCGCGCTGCTGTCGGTGTTGTCGGCCGGGGACCACCTGCTGGTCCAGCGCAACGTGTACGGTGGCACCGCGACGTTCCTGCGCGACGACCTCGCGCGCCTCGGCGTCACCGCGACCGAGATCGACGCCGGGCGGCCCGAGGGGTGGGCCTCCGCGGTGACCCCACAGACCAAGGCGGTGTACGTCGAGGGGATCAGCAACCCGCTGCTCGAGGTGCCGCAGCTCGACGCGGTGGTCGAGTTCGCCCGCGCGCGCGGGCTCGTGAGCCTGATCGACAACACGTTCCTGTCGCCCGCCGGGTTCCGCCCGATCCCGTTCGGGTTCGACCTGGTGGTCCACTCGGCCACCAAGTACCTCAACGGCCACTCCGACCTCGTCGCGGGGGTGGTCGCGGGCTCCGCGGCGCGGATCGAGCGGGTCGCGCACGTCGCGCACCACCTCGGCGGCAGCCTCGACCCCCACGCGGCGTTCCTGCTCGACCGCGGCCTGAAGACGCTCGAGCTGCGGCTGCTGCGGCAGACCGACACCGCGATGCGGCTCGCGATGTTCCTGTCCGAGCACCCGTCGGTGGCGCGGGTGCGGTACCCGGGGCTGCCGGGCGACCCGGGCCACGCGCGGGCCCGCGAGTTCTTCGACCACTTCGGCGCGATGATCACGTTCGACACGCACACCGAGGCCGCGGCGTCCGCGCTGCTCGAGCGGGTGCGGATCCCGCTGCACGCCGCGAGCCTCGGCGGGGTGGAGACGCTGGTGGTGCGGCCGTCGCGCAGCTCGCACCTCGGGCTCGCGCCGTCCGAGCGGGAGGCCCTCGGGATCACCGACCGGATGATCCGGCTGTCGGTGGGGATCGAAGACCCCGACGACCTGGTGGACGACTTCGCGCGGGCCCTCGCCGCAGGGTGATCCGGAGCGCCGGCCGGGCCGGGGTGGTACGGTCGGACATGGACCCGGTGCGGCTGTTGCTCGTCGAAGACGATGCGCGCTCGGCGTCGCTGCTGGCGGCGTTCCTCGAGCGGCGGGGGATCCGGGTCACCGTCGCCGCCGACCTCGAGCGGGCCCGGCTCGAGCTGCGCCACCGGCCGCCCGACGTGGTGGTGCTCGACCTGATGTTGGCGGGGGGCAGCGGGCTCGACCTGCTGCGGGCGGTGCGCGAGCGCGGCGACCTGCCCGTCCTGGTGGTGAGCGCGCTCGGGGAGGAGTCCGACCGGGTGCTCGGCCTCGAGCTCGGCGCCGACGACTACCTGGTGAAGCCGGTGTCGGCGCGAGAGCTGCTCGCGCGGATCCACACCGTGCTGCGGCGGGCGGGCGCGCCGCGGGTCGCGCGCACCGTGGTGGGGGGCCTGGTGTTGGAGCCCGAGCGGCTCCGGGCCACGTTGAACGGGGTCGAGCTCGAGCTCACCTCGTACGAGTTCGAGCTGCTGCGGGCGCTGGCGAGCGCCCCGGGCCGGGTGCTGACGCGGGAGCAGCTGCTCGAGCAGGCCAAGGGGGACCCCGACGAGGTCAACGACCGCTCGATCGACGTGCAGATCTCGCGCCTGCGGCGGAAGCTCGGCGACGACGCGCGCCGCCCGCGCTGGCTCAAGACCCTGCGAGGGCGGGGGTACATGCTCGCCGCGAACCCGTCTCCGTGAGCCTGTTCGCCCGGGTGTACGCGTTCGGCCTGGGCATCGCCGGGTCGTGGGCGCTCGTGCTCGCGGCGGCGATGGCGTGGGTGATCGTCCCCGCCCAGGACGCCGACTCGGCGCAGGGGATCCGGTGGGCCTCCCGCCAGCTCCTGCGCCTGCGACACGACCCGGCGGGCCTCGCGGAGGCCGCGGCCTCGCTCCGCTCGGACGCCGGGATCGAGCTCACGCTGTACGGACCTGCTGGGGAGGTGGTGGTGTCGAACGTCGACCCCCCGCTGCCGCGCGCGCCCGCGGGTGACGAGTGGGTGGTCCCGATCGACGGCGGCGTGGTCGCGGTGGGCCGGGACCTCGAGCCGATCGACCTCACGATCGGGCTGCGGAGCGTGGCCCTCGCCCTGGCCGCGCTCGCGCTGGTCGCGTGGCCCCTCGCCCGCAGCGTGACCCGTCCGCTCGCCCGGCTCGGCGACGCGGTCGAGCGGTTCGGCGCCGGCGAGCTCGGCGCGCGCGCCGGTCGGTCGTCCGGCGACGAGGTCGGCCAGCTGGCGGCGAGGTTCGACCAGATGGCCGAGCGGATCGTCGCGCTGCTCGACGACGAGCGGCTGTGGATGGCCGGCCTGTCGCACGAGTTCCGCACGCCCCTGCACCGGCTCCGGCTGGCGTTGGACAACGCGGAGGACGCCGACGGACAGCTGTCGCCGGCGGAGGTCGCCGCGATCCGCGACGACGTGGCCGAGCTCGACGAGCTCGTGGCCGACGTGCTCGCGGCGGCGAGGCTCCTCGCGGCGCCGGGGGCGCTCCACCGGCGTGAGGTGCTCGACCTCGCCGGCGTGGTGCGGGCAGCGTGTGCGCGGGCGGGCGTCCCGCCCCCGCAGGGGTCGGAGGTGTGGGTCGAGGGCGATCGGCGCCTGTTGACCCGCGCGCTGCTGAACCTGCTGCGCAACGCCCA
>JBEBJC010000929.1:0-3591 GCA_040080105.1 Myxococcota bacterium | reverse complement strand
CCCACGCGGGGCCGAGCTGCTCGAGCAGGTCGGCGGGCCCCTCCACCCACACCCCCTGGGGGCCGTGGTCGCGCACCTCGACCTCCGACCCCGGTCCGGCGAACCGGCGGAGCACGTCGAGCGCTTGGTCGGTCGTGCTGCCGATGCAGCCGCGCTCGCTCATCGGGCGCTCCGGACGGCGTGGGGAGGCCCGAGCGTTCCCACGCCCACCGCATCCGGCGCCGGGCCGGGGCTCGGCATCTGGCGCGGCTCCCGCGGCGGGATCACCTTCGCCCGCGCCGGATCGAGCGGGATTCGGAGCGACAGGGTCGTGCCGTGGCCGGGGAGGCTCTCGACCGTCAGGTGGCCGCCGAGCGCGCGAGCGAGCCGCTGCCCGAGCGCGAGCCCGAGCAGCCGATCCGCGGTGGGGTGTGGATCGGTGCTGAGCGCGAACGCGTCGTGGATGCGCTCGATCTCGTCTTCGGACAGCTCTCGGCCGACGTGCTGCACCAACACGGTCACCCAGTCGCTTCCCCGCCCGGGCTCGAGCAGGGCCTCGACCCATACGGTACCGTCTCGCACCCGCCGGAGTTCGTGCCCGATCAGGTTTCGCAGGACGATCGCGATCTGGCTCGGATCGGTGACGATCGACCCGACCTTGTCGTCGACCTCCACCATCAACCGATCGTGGCGCAACTGAGGCAACGGCCGGAGCTCGGACACGATCTGTTCGAGCAGGAGCCGCAGGTCGACCGGTCCGATCGTCGGGCTGGCGGTGGCGCGGTCCCACATCGTGAGGTTCGCGAGCTGATCGGCCTCGTGCGCGAGGTCGTCGGACAGCTGGATCAGCTCGCCGATCTCGGGGGCTCGGGCGTGGGCCTCGACCCACTCGGTGAGCCGCCCGATCCGGCCCCGCAGCGATCCGACCACCCCTTGCAGCGCGGTGCTCCGGCGGCGCAGATCGAGGACCCTGCGCCCGCTCTCGAGCTCGGCCATCGCTGGGTCGGCCACCGCCGACGGCTCGCGCACGGTGTACACCTGCACCGACGGCTCGACCCGAGACAGGTGGACCTCGACCGAGAACGCGCTGCCGTCCGCGTGGCGGGCGCGGGTCGACAGGTCGATCCGGGCCGGCTGGCTCGGGGTCACCGACAGATCGTGCACCGTCTTCTGGCCCTGCACCTCGGGCAGGAGCTGCCCGATCTTCATCTGCACGAGCTCGGCGGCGGTGTATCCGAACAGCCGGGTCGCGGCGTCGTTCGCCTCCTGCACCCCGCCGCCGATCCCCACGACCAACACGGCGTCGAACGAGTCGATCACCAGCGAGCGGCGCTGGGCCTCGCGCGAGTCGAGCTCCGCGCCCCGCCGGACCACCTCCGCGTGCATCCGCTCGGCCTTGACCTCGAGCCGGCCGTGGTCGGCGCGCAGCCACGCCATCCCCGCGAGCGTCAGCGGCGACGTCCCGAGGGTCCAGAACAGCGGGTCGGCGATCGCGGGCTGGCCGGGGTGGAGGAGCTGGTGCAGCACCCCCGCTCCGAGCCACAGCGACAGACCGGCGGCGGCCCCCAGGGCGACCCCGAGGGGCCTGGGCAACGGGTCTTCGGCGGGATCGGCGCCCGCCGGTCGGTCGCCATCTGCGGCACGGGAGCGGTCTTCCATGGGGGGGATTGTGCCGCGCGCGCCGCGGCCGATCGGTATCGCCCCAGGTACCTCTGCCTACGCGAGCTCCTCCAGCAGGTCGGTCTCGTCGACCTGCTCGGCCACCTTCACGTCGCCCACGCCCGCGTTCCGGCGGTTGACGAAGATCGCGATGCCCACGGCGACGAACAGCGCGGCGGTGGCCTGGGCGGTGGTGATCCCGACCGTGCCGTGACCGCTCACCGTGGTGCCCGCTTGCGCCATGCCCGGCAACCACGAGGCGACCGCGTCGGACACGGACCAGCTCACGAGGTACCCCCGCTCGTCGGCCCGGAACGTCTCGACCAGCGACCGGAACGGCGGCTCGACGATCAACATCAGCGCGATGATCTGGCCGTCGAACCGGCGGCGCGGCCACAGCCACACCAGGAACAGCGCGAACGAGGTCAGCACCACCGCCGTCCACAGCTGGGTCGGGTACAGCGGGATGTCGTGCAGGCGCCCGACGCCGCCGTGGACCTCGTTGGTCAGGAACGGCGCGGTCTTGGACAGCCACAGCTGCCCGCCGGTGAACCACGACGGCAGCAGGCCGACCGGGTTCACCGGGGTCGGCGCGACGCCCCCGTGGCAACAGCCGGCGAAGAAACAACCCATCCGGCCGACGCCCATCCCGAGGATCACCCCGGGGGCGGCGAGGTCGGCGGTCCGCCACATCGGCAGGCCGGACATCTTGGCGAACGCGAGCACGCCCAGAGCGCCGCCGATCACCCCGCCGTACACCGCGAACCCGGCGCACGAGAACAACGACCACGGCTCGGCGAGGGTGCGCTCCCAGTCGACCGCGATCGCGTACATCAGCCGGGCGCCGAGCATCCCGCCCACCGCCGCCGCGATGTAGCCGGGGATCAGCCGGTCCGAGTGGATGCCCGCGAGGCGCGCGCGCACGTGGATGAGCCCGAACGCGCCGGAGAACGCGAGCATCATGAAGATGCCGTAGGTGTTCACCGGGAGCGGGCCCATCGCGGTCTGGATCTGGGTCAGGGTCGGCCACATCCGGAGGGATTAACCCGTCCACCTCGGCACGGTCTCGGGCGCTCGCCACGGGCTGCCGATCGAGCGGTAGCCGGCGCCGCCGACCACCAGGTGGTCGAGCAGCGGGATCCCCAGCACCCGGCCGGCGCGCGCCACCTGGTCGGTCACGTCGCGGTCCTGGGACGAGGGGGTGGGATCTCCGGACGGGTGGTTGTGCGCGAGGATCACCGCGCTCGCGCCGACCCCCACCGCGATCCGGAACACCTGGCGCGGGTCGACCACGGTGAGCGCGTCGTTGCCCCGGGTGAGCCGACGGTGGGCCACCGGGCGGTGCCGTCGATCGAGGAACAGCGCGTGGAGCTCCTCGTCGGCGAGGCCGCGCAGCGGGGGCCCGAGACACGCGAACGCCGCCTCCGCGTCGGGGATCACCTCGCCGGACGCCGCCGGGGTCGAGGCGGCTCGGCGCCCGAGCTCGAGCGCCGCGTGCAACCGCACCGCGCGCGCCGCCCCCATCCCCGCGACCGCGGTCCACTCGTGCGGCTGCATCCGCGCGAGCCCGGCCGCCCCGCCCGCGCGCTCCACCAGCTCGGCCGCGATCTGCAGCGCGGTCCGCCCGCAGCTGCCCGTCTCGAGGATCAGCGCCACCAGCTCGGCCTCGCCGAGCCCGCCGGGCCCACTCATCAGGTACTGCTCGCGTCGTCGCACCGTCGACCTCCGCCGCGCCCCCTGCAGCGGGCGCGCCACGGATCGGGGCGTTCGGTCCGTCGCGCGACGTCCGTCGACCGACGGTCGCCGCTTCCGGGGTCAGCCCGCCCACACCCGGGCCAGCGCCGCCGCCGCGTGCGGGCCGTGGCGGAAGAACAGGCACGGCTCGACCAGCTCGAGCTCGACCAGCATCGGGCCGGTCGGACCCACCAGCCAGTCGACCCGGGCGTACGCCAG
>JBEBJC010000928.1:0-3607 GCA_040080105.1 Myxococcota bacterium | reverse complement strand
CGGCGACACCGGGCAGCCCGCGAGGGCGAGCGCGGCGATCACGTCGCCACCACGCCGAGCGACGAGAACTTCGCGCACGCGACCGAGGCGATCACCCGCCCGGGGACCTCGCGAGGGTCACACAGCCGGGTGGCCGCGTAGGCGTCCAACCACTGCTGGCCGTCGCCCGACGTCTCGAGGGTCTCCAGATCGCGCTCGTTGCGCCCGAGCTCGAGCGAGCCGCGCCCGCTGGCGGTCAGCCCAGAGACGAAGATCGGCAACCCGAGTGCGTCGAGGCGCGAGTCGCTCGCCTGCAGCACCCCGAGGAGCTCGTCGTTGATGCCGCTCACGTCTGCCGAGACGATCTCGGGCGGGTCTTCGACCGGCCCGAACCGGACGTGGACGTTCACGATGCCCCCAGGCGTCCGACCGAGCGCCTGGTCGAGCAAGCTGCGACCCGAGCCCGCCCGCGTCAGGTCCGAACCCTTCTCGGACCCTTGCCGACCGTTGTCGCACTGGGCGATCACGTTCATCCACTCGACCACGCACCGCTGCATCTGGATCGCCTCGGCCGACACGATCCTCTGGGTGATCGCGCGGGTCAATGCCCGCACCCCGTCGACGCCGCCGTCGACCTCCGCCAGCCTCGCGCCGAACGCGCGCCACGCGCCGATCGCGCCCACGGTCTCCACCCGGAGCCCGGCCTTGGCGCCGAGGAAGTAGCCGTCGACCGGCGGTCGGCCGGCGCTCGCGGTCTGCTCGACCTGCGCGGAGACGGCGTCCTCCACGCCGCTCTTGGCGGCGTCCACCAGCGGGCCCGCGGCCTCCCCGAGCAAGCTCCGCACGGCCTCGGACAGCCCTGCGCCGGCGGCGGCGGCGGCGAACACCGGCGCGGTGAACTCGCTCGTGGCGGCGAACACCGCGGCCACGGCTCCGCCGGCGAGCAGTTCGAGCAGGGTGTCGGACGGCCCTTCGGCCGAGGCCTTCGACCAGGTGTCGTCGACCCCGTCGACCCGCGCGTCCCACAAGATGGTGACCGCGTCGACGAGGGACGCGACCGCCGCGGCCGCCTCCCCCCCGGCCGCGTCGGGGGCCGAACTGGCGCCGGGCAACGTGGACTGCGCCGCGGCGTTCCCTTCGAGCTGCGGGACCACCACCTCGGTCGGAGCGCTCTGTGGGCCGGCCGACGTCGTCGTCGCGGCAGGACTGTGCTGCTGGCTCGTCCCCATGGGGTCGCCCTCCGGTCCCTCCCATGCAAGCGCTCGTGCCAAGCGACACCAGCGTCCGACGCCGATCCCGGAGCCACCGACCGACGGACGTCCGTCACCCCGACAGGTGTCGACCGCGTCGAACGGGACATCGTCGTCCGGGCCAGCCCGAAGTCACGGGCGGTCCGCGCGGTCCATCGCGTCGACCAGCTCGACCAGGAAGCGGCTCCCGCCCAACTTGTACACCGCCTCCACGGCACCTACGGTGTAGAGCCCTTCCCGCCACGGCGGGGGCGTCGACAGCGAATCGCCTTCGTGGACCACGACCTGCACCAGGAGGGTCGACTTGCGGCCCAACTGCGGGTGCGACCAGGCGGTGCGCACGGTGAACGGTCCCGACAGCAGCACCGGTGGGCGGTCGTCGATCACGTGCGCCTCTCGGCCGTGGGTGCGCGCCAGCGTGAGCCGGCGCCGCGCCCGCACCCACAACCCCGCCGTGAGGATCCCGAACGTCAGGGCGAGCGCGACGAAGATCGGGGTGGCGGGGGTATCGATGGCATGTTCGAGCGAAGCGTGGGCGCAGACCGTGGGCCAGCTCCGGGTGTTGGTCGTCGAGGACTCCGCAGACGAGCTGCACGCTCGTCGAGGCGATCAGCGCGAGAGCGCGCCGAGCACGCCACAGCTGCACACGAACGCGAGGGCGAGCGTGAGCGCCAACCACGGCTTCCAGTTGGCGGGCACCGAGTAGGAGGCCGCGGGAGACCGCAGATCGACGCCCAAGTGCTTCGCCAAGCGGTGGAGAGGCCACACGCTGCCGCCGCGGAGGAGATCGAGCACGGCGCTCGGATCCCCGGCGCGCTTGGCCTCTTCGTAGCGCTGCTCGTCTTGCTCGGTGAGGTCGTCGTCGAGCGTGAGCGGCCACTTCTCTCCCTCGCCGATCCCTTCGGACGGATCGAAGAAGTAGATCGACTCCCACGCTTGGTGCATCCCCTCTCGGGTCTTCCAGCGGCCGTCCTGGCAGACGAGGCGCCTCACGAGCGCGCCGCGCTCCCAGTGCTCGAGCACCTCAGAGCTCGCTGTCGTCTGCAGCATGAACGCGATGACGCTCCCCTCGAGCTCGGACGACAGCGCCGACGCGAAGCGAGGCGGCTCGATGTGCGCCATGTTGACGTCCCCTCGGACGAACACCCACGGCCCGAGCGGACCGAGCACGGTGATGCGGTGCTTCGAAGCGAGAGATGTGAGATCGCGCTCACCGCGCTCGACGAGCGCACCGCACAACGTGGACATCGGCGACACCTATCTACGAGCGCACTACGCAGCAAAGCCCTGCAAATCGGTGCTAAGGCTTGGCTGGCGCTCGCGGCGGGCCGCTTCTTGGCGATGCGGATCCCACCAGGACGCGCTCGGCGGCCCTCGCCAAGATCTGCGAGGTTGTACCCGGGGCGCCGCGCGCTCGGCCACGGCATGCTCGCGGTCGAGGTGTAGTCCGGTCAGTCCTCGTCGGCGGGCGCCGCGCGCTCCATCGCCTGCAGGTAGCGGTCGCTGGGCGGCAGGGGCTTCGCCCGGGCGAGCAGCTCCTCCGCCGAAGCGAACACCTGCTGCCACCCCTCCGGGCCCTGCGGGGCGTGCCCGCCGCGGGCGAGCTCGACGTCGCCGATCAGGCCCCCGAGCTGGTCCGGGTCGGTGAACACCCGATCCGACAGGACCCGCCGCCGCCCGCCCGCCCGGAACGTGACGTAGACCCCTCGATCAACGTCGCCCAGCGGCACGACGTGGAACGCCCGCACGTCCTGGATGACCCGGACCCGGTCGATCGTGAGGTCGGCCAGCGGCAGCGCGAGCGGCGGACCCCACCAGCTCGGCAGCTCCAGCCGGTCGGGCCACAGGTCCACCGTGGCCGACCGGACCAGGTACGGCCGCGCCGCGTAGAGCCCCACCACCGGCAGAACGAGCGGGAGGACGGACCAGAAGGAGCCTCGGATCGTCCAGGAGAGCCAGCCGGAGAGCGCGACGACCGCGACGAGCACAGCGTAGACCCACAGCGGTGTGCGAACCGGATACCGGACCGACGGCGTCATCAACCCCTCTCGGAACGCCCGCTATCACGGATCGTCGGGGCGCTCCATCGACGGCGGCCCGGCGCATCGCTCGGCTGGCGGCGGTCCACCGCTGTCGGCTGCCCGCGAGGGCGGTCGGCGGGCTGCCGCTCGGGCTGGAGCTGCTGGCGGCCGAGGTCCCTTACCTCACCGACGACGCGCCGGTCGCGTCCGAGTGCTGCGCTTGAAGGAGGAGTCGCACGCTGGCGCGCCTGACCCTCCACGATGGTCGAGGTCCCGCTTCGCGGGGCGGTGGCTGGGGAGTCGGCCGTGGGCTACTCCCCGCGGCCCACGCCCGGTGTCCCGCATGTGGTTCTGGTC
>JBEBJC010000069.1:0-15996 GCA_040080105.1 Myxococcota bacterium | reverse complement strand
ACCCGATGTGGGCCATCGAGGTCGCCCGGGTCGCCTCGTGGACGAAGGTGGTCGGGTCGAGGCCGAGTTGCCCCCACGCCGCCGCCGCGGCCGACACGAGCAGGGTGAGGATCGAGATCACGGTGAGCGCTGGGAGCACCAGCAGGATCCCGAGCAGCCTCGGCACCACGAGCCACCCGTACGGGTCGATCGCCATCACCTCGAGCGCGTCGATCTGCTCGCCCGTGCGCAGCACCGCGATCTGCGACGCCATCTCGGTGCCGGCCTTCGCCGCGACCATGCTCGCGACCATGATCGGGGCCATCTCGCGCACACCGGCCAGCGCGACGAACGTGCCGACCAGGGCCTGGCCTCCGAACGGGCGGAACGCGCTCGCGCCCTGCACGGCGAGGTTCGTGCCCACGAACGCGCTCACCAGCAGCAGGATCGGCAGGCTGCGCACCCCGACCGCGTACGCCTCGTCGATCACCCGGTCGCGGTCGGGCGGAGAGCGGACCAGGGCGCAGGCGACCCGCCCCACGAACCGCCCGAAGTCCGCGGTGGCGCTCACCACGCGTACAACGCCGACGACAAGAAGTAGTTCGCCACCACGAACGCGGTGCACGACACCACCACCGTGTCGTTCACCGCGCGGCCGACCCCCGGCGCGCCCCCGGTCGCGTGGAACCCGTGGTAACAGGCCACGAGGCCGATGATCACCCCGAATACTGCGGTCTTGGCGATCCCGCCGAACAGGTCGACCGGCCGGGTCATCGCCCACAGGTTCGCCCAGTAGATCCCGCCGGGCTCTCCGTTCAGCCCGACCGCACACAGCCACCCGCCCACCACCCCGCCGAGGGAGCCGGCCAGGTTCAGCACCGGGGCGGCGATCGCGAGCGCGAGCATCCGCGGCGCCACGTGGACCCGCACCGGATCGACCGCCATGACCTCCGTGGCGTCGATCTCCTCTCGGATCCTCATCGCTCCGAGCTCGGCGGCGCACGCGCTCCCGCCCTGGGCGGCGACCAGCACGCTCGCCAGCACCGGCGACAGCTCGCGGAACGTCGCGACCGACACGAGCGACGACAGCAGCCGCTGCGCCCCGTACTGGTCGAAGATCGCCAGCGCCTGCAGCGCCATCACCATCCCGAGCGGCACGGTGGTGGCGAGCACCGGCAGCGCACACCGCACCAGCACGGCCCACAGCTGATCCGCGACTGGCCCCGCCGCGATCGGCGGCGCACACGCCCGCGCGACCCGCGCCGCGAACCTCCCGAACCGACCGAGCCCCGCGATCCGCTCCACCATCGGTCGCCACATACCCTCTCCGCCGGGGGCGGCTCGATCCGATCCGACGCTTCACAAGATGTGAAGTTCGAGGCCGAACGAGCCGTGCGCGCGGCTCTACCCGATACCCGGGCGTTACCCTGCACCCGATTGTGCGAAATCCCCCAAATTCGAGGTTTCCCCAACCAGTACCCGAATAGATGTCGTATGAGCCAATCATTTTAGAGTTCAATCCAGAGCGGGTCCGGCCCGACAGGGGGGCCATGAATTGGATGAACTCGCTCACGTTGCGGTGGAGGCTGCTGGCGATCGCGCTGGTGGCCGAGGGCACGACGTTCGCGGTCAGCGCGTCGGCGTTGGTCAGCTACCGGAGGATGGTCGCGGCGAACGACGAGACCTGGGAGGTGGTGCGCGCCCGCGGGGCCCTCCGCGACGCCGATATGATGCACGACGCGCTGCGGGGTGACCTGTACTGGCTCGTGCTCGGCGACGACGACGAGGTGGTGCGGGCCCAGATCCAAGCCGACGCGAGCCGGATGCGGGGCGACCTCGAGCGGGCGGGCGCGGTCCCGGTCGAGCGGCTCTCCCGCACGGTGGCCGAGGCGCGCCCGGTGCTCGACGGGTACATCGCGTCGGCCGAGCGGCTCGCGCAGCAGCCCACGTTGACCGTCGCCGACCTGGCCGGGTTCGAGGCACAGTTCGAGGCGGCGCGCGACATGAACGAGCGGCTGCTCGCGGCCGCGGAGACCGAGGTCCAGGCAGGGATCACACACGAGGACGCCTCCCGCACGGGTTCGCTCGCGCAGATCCTGGTCGGCGGCCTGTTGTCGCTGGTCGGGGTGCTGGCGCTCACCCACCTGCTCGCCCGCTCGATCGTCCACCAGCTCGCCGGGGTGGGCCAGGTCGCGCAGCGGGTGGTGGCGGGGGAGATCGGCGCGCGAACCGCGCTGACCGGGACCGACGAGGTCGCGAACCTCGGCCAGGCGTTCGACGCGATGGCCGACTCGCTGACCACCGCGATGGCGCGGCTCGAGGAGGAGGCCCACCGGGACGGGTTCCGGGCCCAGTTGGTCGAAGCGCTCGAGATGGCCGACGAGGAGGAGGCCGCGCTCGACGTGGTCCGGCGCGCGATGGTCGAGGTCGACCGCAACGCGCCGATGGAGCTGCTGCTGTCGGACTCGAGCCGGGCACACCTGCACCAGGTCGCGGCGAGCCCGGCAGCGGGACCGCCCGGGTGCCGCGTGCAGTCCCCGTTCGCGTGTGTGGCGGTCCGGCGCGGCACCGCGGTGAGCTTCCCCGACAGCGACGCGCTCAACGCGTGTGTCCACCTGCGGAACCGCTCCGCCGGCGCGTGCTCGGCGGCGTGTGTCCCGATCACGTTCATGGGTCGGGCGCTGGGCGTGCTGCACGCGGTGTCGAGCGTCGAGCAGCCCCTGTCGGCGGACCAGGTCGGGAGGCTCTCGACCCTCGCGACCCAGGCCGGGGCGCGGATCGGGACGGTGCGCGCGTTCCAGAAGACCCAGCTCCAGGCATCGACCGACGGGCTGACCGGCCTCATCAACCGCCGCACGCTCGAGAACGAGGTGCGGGCGCTGCTCACCGCGAAGGTGCCGTTCGCGCTCGCGGTGGCGGACCTCGACAAGTTCAAGACGCTGAACGACACCCACGGCCACGAGGCTGGGGACCGGGCGCTGCGCACGTTCTCCCGGGTGTTGAAGTCGGTGCTGCGCTCGGTCGACGTGGCGGCGCGCCTCGGCGGCGAGGAGTTCGTGGTGGTGTTGCCCCGGTGCGACGTTGAGACCGCCACCACCGTGCTCGAGCGGATCCGGGCCGCGCTCGCGGCGACCGAGGGCTCGGGTCACCCGCGGTTCACCGCGAGCTTCGGGCTCACCCACTCCGGCCACGCCGAGAACTTCGAGACCCTGCTCGCGATCGGCGACGCCGCGCTGTACCGCGCGAAGGCGGAGGGGCGGGACCGGATCCTGCTCGGCTCGCCGACCGACGTGAGCAGCGACCGCCCGATCGTCGCGGCGCCGTCGAACCAGACCTCCGCCGCCGGCCTGTTGATCCCGCGCCGGCGCCCCGCGATGCACGAGGTGGCCGACGAGGAGGATCCGCGGCCGTCCGGGCTGGAGATCCGGTAGGCGGAACATCGTGCGACAAGGTGCGACCGTGGCGGAACCGGGGACCGGAGAAGGTGGGTCCAGGAGGTTGGATGTCCTGGATTCCCCTGCTCGCGCTGTCGACCCTCGGGACGGCCC
This sequence comes from Myxococcota bacterium, assembly GCA_040080105.1. Lineage (GTDB taxonomy): Bacteria > Myxococcota_A > UBA796 > UBA796 > JACKER01. The sequence continues at coordinate 12,469 of JBEBJC010000069.1, read as the reverse complement.
TCGCGGGAGATGACCCCAAAACGGTGCCGTTCGACCCGAAGAACCCGATCGTGGTCGACGACCCGGACGAGTTCGACGCGCTGCTCGCCGCGCTGTACAAGTCCAGCTCCACGACCAGCTGGCCGAACTGGCCCCTGTTCGAGGCCGAGCCGCAGCTGTGGGAGGGCGTCCACGAGATCATCGCGCCCAACGGCGGGCCGACCGCGCACCAGGGCACGATCGTGTCGAACAAGCTCGTCGACGGGACGTGGACCGAGGACTGGTTCCTGCGCCAGCCCGAGACCGTGATGCCGATCTGGCAGCACTGGGTCTCGACCCGCCACACCACCAACGTGGACGAGGTGTGGAACTTGTACGCCGGCCGGTCCGACGCAGACCAGTTCCAGCACATGCAGGTCGCGTTCTCGTACAAGTCGCCGCTCCCGGACGCCGAGATCCTCGCGCTGCCCGACTTCCTGTCGTGGTTCGTCCGGGACGTGCAGGAGTACCAGGTGTTCACCACCGACGGGGTCACCCGGTACGAGGCGGGCGCGCTGCACCGCGAGCGGTGGGTGTTCGCCTCCAACGTGACCTGGAAGGATACCTGGGTGCTGTGGGACAACTTCACCATCGACGCCGACCCCGAGCCGCTCGGGCCGCGCCACGAGGTCGAGCTCGTCCCGGTGACCGGGCCCGACCAGACGATGAAGGCGTTCCTGTGGGAGCAGCGAGGCAACCCGCAGAAGTGGCACGTCACGACCAGCGGCACGTTCAAGGCGTTGTGAGCGCATGATGGACGCCGCCCGCACCTGGACCGAGGGAGGCGCCGAGCCCGAGGCGCAGGCGCCGGCCGAGCTCGCACACGGCCGATACGTCGTGGGCGACCTGATCGGCGCCGGCGGCTGCGGCCAGGTGCACGCCGGCGTGGATCGCGCGACCGGCGAGTCGGTGGCGATCAAGTTCGTCCCGGCGCTGTCCGCGTGGCAGCTCGCGCGGGCGCGGCGCGAGGTGGCGGCGCTCCGGTGGCTGCGGCTGCCCGGGGTCGTCCGGCTGCGCGACGACGGGCTCGACGGGGCGTCGTGGTTCATCGTGATGGATCGGGTCGACGGCGCGCCGTTCGGCAGCGCGGTGCGCGGGCGCTCGTGGGTGGAGTGTCGGCCCGTGGTGCTCGAGCTGCTCGAGGTGCTGGCGCGGGTGCACCTGTCCGGGGTGCTGCACCTCGACCTGAAGCCGGCGAACGTGCTCGTGACCCCCGACGACCGGGTGGTCGTGCTCGACTTCGGCATCGCCCGCGGCCAGGTGCTGCCCACGACCGGGGCCGGCGGCGTCGAAGGCACCCCGCGGTACATGGCGCCCGAGCAGCTCCGCGGCGGGCCGTGTGACGCCCGCACCGACCTGTACGCGCTCGGCGCGATGTGGCTCGAGGTGATCCCGGACCTGCCGCCGGAGGTGCGGGCGGTCGCCGAGGCGATGCGGTCCGAGCGGCCCGACGACCGGCCCGGTTCCGCGATCGACGTGTTCGTCGCCCTGGCCGGCCACTCCCCGTTCCCGGCGCGCCTGACCCGGGCAGAGCCGTGGACCGAGGGCGAGCTGCGGTCCCTGTTCGGCCCCGATCCGTTCGGCCACGTGGCCGAGGACGCGGCGCGGTGGGTGTGGCAGCACACGTGGGGCGAGCCCGCCGCCGTCCGCGCCACGCTCGAGGGCTGGCTCGCCGCCGGGGCCGCGACCTGGAGCGACGACTCGCTGCTGATGGACCGCGCGGGGTTCGAGCGGGTCGCCGACCCGATCGGGTGGCTCGAGGGCCCCGAGGTGGTGGAACAGGTGCTCACCCGGTCGCGCGCCCTCCGGCACGCGGGCCGGCTCGACGCCGCGGCGGCCCTGCTCGACGCGGCCGCCCCACTCGCGAGGTCGTCGGGGCTCGACGCCGAGCGGAAGGTGCTCGAGGAGCGGGTGCTCGCCGCGATCGCCACCGAACGACCAGCGGCGTTGGAGCTGGCGCTGTTCGCGATCGACTGCGCCACCCCGACCCGCGCCACTGCGGAGCTCGGGGACCTGACCCGACTCGCGCGGGCGGCGCTGCGCCGTGACGCGGGGGCCGCCGCCGAGCAGCTGTCTCGGCTGCCGGCGCTCGCCCACCCCGAGCTCGAGATCCGCCGGCAGGGGTTCGGGATCTACGCCGCGGCCTTGCGCGGCCTCGACCACGAGGCGCAGGCGTTGGCCGCGCTCGACGGGTGGGTCGGCGAAGATCCGGCGCGCGCAGCGAAGCGGGCCGGGTTGCTCGGCAACCACCTGTACCGGCGCGGGGACTACGTCGAGGCCGCCCGGGCACACGAGCGGGCCGCGGCGCACAAGGGCGGCGCCGAGGGCGTCGGCTCGCTGGTCAACGCCGCGTCGGCGTGGCTCGAGGCGCTCGAGCTCGAGCGGGCGATGGCGCTCGCGACCGACGCGCTGCACCAGGCCCGCGCGCTGCGCCACGCCACGTTCGAGGCCCTCGCGCGCTGGCTCGTGCGCACCGCCGCGTACCGCCTGGGCGAACCCCACCCGGTCGCGCCCGAGCTCGTGGACGCCGCCGCCGCGCTCAAGCCGTACCTCGGGGCGTTGTACGCGCTGACCGACGCCGCGGCTGCGTACCGGTCGCGCGACGAGCGGTTCCCGTCGCTGGCGCGGCGCGCCGCGACCCTCGCCCAGGCGCACATGCCACCGTTCGCGCACCTGACCGCCGCGTTCGCCGCGCACGCCGTGGGCGACATCCGGATGTCGTGGGCGCTGGCGTCGCGCGCCGACCACGGGCCGATCCCCGACATCGAGCTGCAGGTGCTGGCGTTCGCCCGGTGGACCGTGCCCGATCCGCCCGAGGCGTGGCTCGACCGGATGATCACGCTGGCCGCGTCTCGGCCCAAGCCCCAGTGGTCGGCGCGCCTCGACGTGACCTCGATCGACGAGGCGCTCGCAGACTGTCCTCCGTAGGCGCGTTACGGCGGAGGACGGGGCCAAGATGAGCCGGGACGACGACGAGCCATTGCTCGAGGACGGGACCGACCCACCGGTCGACGAGGACGAGACCGTGTCGAACCGGGCGCGGGTGCTGAACTTCGCCCGCCGCCTGACCAGCCGGCGCGACCTGGCCGAGGACTCGAAGCTGCTGCTGTCGGCGTTCCTGTCCACGTCCGACAAGGCCAAGACCGAGACCGTGCGCCTGATGGCGCGCGAGTTCCGCAGCTACCTCAAGGAGCTCCGGCTCAAGGAGGACCTGCTCGAGCTCGCCCGCAGCCACTCGCTCGAGATCTCGATCCACCTCAAGCCGCTCGCCCGCCCCGACGAACCTTCGGGCTCCGGCTCGGGCGAGTAGTGGGTCGTCGCCAAGAGATCGGCGTGGGGCTGCTCCTGCTCGCCGCGCTGGCGGTGACCGCGGGGCTCGCGCTGCAGGTGGGCGCCCTGTCGTCGTGGGGCGACCGGATCGAGGTGGTGGTGCCGGCCCCCGACGTGGCCGGGTTGCAGGAGGGCGCGGTGGTGTCGTCGCTCGGTGTCCCGGTGGGCACCGTGCGCGAGCTGCGGCTGGCCGGTCGAGAGGTGCGGGTGGTGTTGGCGCTCGACCCCGACGCCGGGCTGCGGGCGGACGTGGTGCCGCGGATCCGCGCCCGCTCCCTGCTGGGCGAGAAGTACGTGGAGCTCGACCCCGGGACAGCGCTCGGCCCGCTGCTCGCCGATGGCGACACGTTGCAGCCGCTGGTTCCGCAGTTCGACGTCGACGAGCTGGTCGAGGTGGTCGGCCCGCTGGGCCAATCGATGGACCCGACCCTGTTCCGGGCGGTGGCGGTCGAGCTGAACGCGCTGCTCGAGCGCGACCCGGAGCGGCTCGAGCGGATGGCGTCGGACCTCGAGGTGATGCTCGCGAACGGCCGCCTCGCGTCCGGACACCTGCCCGAGCTGGTCGTCGAGGCGCGCGCCACCCTGGCCGACGTGCGCCGGGTGACCGCGACCGCCGAGGGGGGCATCGCCCGCGCCGACGCGCTGCTCATCGGGCTCGAGCACACCCCCGAGACCGCCGAGGAGGCGAGGCTCGCGCTCGGGGAGCTCCGGGCGACCCTGGCGGAGCTCGCGGGCACCCAGGAGCGGCTCGACCAGGTGCTCACGAACCTGTCCGGGCTCACGCCGGAGGAGGTCGAGCGGATGTTGCGCGACGAGGGGATCCGGGTCCGGCTCGCGGGTCGACCGCCAGAGCGATAGACAGGCCCGACGGAGGCAGGATGCTCGTGTGGTGGATGACGGCGGCGATGGCCCAGAGCCCGCTCACCGCCCCGTTGAACGTGCCGCTCGGCGCCGCGGGGCCGAGCGCGCGGTTCGTCGCCGCCGAGGTCGTGTCCGAGCGGTTCCCGGGCGAGACCGCCCCCGGCCCCACGTTCACCGCCGGCGAGCAGGTCGAGGTGCTGATCGAGGAGAACGGCAAGGTCCGGATCCGCTCGGGCGAGAAGTACGGCTGGGTCGCGGTCGCCGCGCTCGGCGCCGCGCCGCCGGCCACCGCCGTAGACCCGAACCTGCTCGGCGGCCTCCAGCCGCTGCTGCCGCCAGGGACCGCGCCCGCCACGCCGTGAGGCGGCTGTGCGCGATCGCCGCAGGCCTGCTCGGGATCGTGTCGATCCCGCTGGCGTTGTCCGGCCCGACCGCGCTGTTGCTCGTGCCCGCCCACCTCGCGCTGTCGGTGGTGGTGTGTGTGGGCGCCGTGCTGGACGGGATCGACGCGTGGGGCGAGCGGGCGCGGCGGTGGGGCCTGTTCCACCTGGTCGCGACCGCCGCTGCGATCGCGGCGCTGCAGGTCGGAGCCCAGGTGCGCGGGGAAGGCGCCGGGTATTGGGGCGTGCCGTGGGTCGCGGTGTTGGCGTGGGGCTGGGTCCCGCCGGTGGTCGCGGGCCTCGCGGGCGCGTGGGCCGATCGGCGGGCGCGGATCGTGCGGCGTTGACCGCGCGTGCTACGGTGCACGCTCGACGGGGGGTTCGTTGAACGCTGACCTGGTGCTGCTCGAACAGTTGGACCGCGCCGATCGCGAGCTCCATCGGATCGCCGCCGATCGGGCGAAGCTCGCGGCCCGGCTGGCCGAGCGCGACAAGGCCTCCACCGACGCGGTGTCCGCTGCCAAGGCGGCCCACGCCGAGCTCGAGAAGAACCGCACCGAGGAGCGCGCGGTGAACCGGCGGCTCGAAGACCTGCGGAACAGCCGCGGCGCAGCGCTCAAGGTGCTGGAGAGCGGGATCGGCAACGCGGAGGCGGCCGAGCGGCAGCTCGCGAAGTGCGACGGCCTGATCGACGAAGCCGAGACCTCGGTGTTGGAGGCGCTCGAGCGGCAAGACGGGCTGGTGCGGGTCCTCACCGCGGCCGAGGCGCGGGTGGCGGAGTCGGCGGCGGCGCTCGAGGCGGAGCGCCAAGCGCAGCCGGCGCTGCTCGAGGCGCTGGAGCGCGACGAGGCGAAGGCCACGGCCGAGCGCACCCACGTGGCGCGGTCGGTGCCGGCCGACCTGCGCGGGCGGTACGACTCGTTCCGCGAGCGGGGGCGGTGGGCGGTGGCGCGGATCCGCGAGGGCGCGTGTGAGGCGTGCTCGCGCGCCGTGCAGCCGCAGATGGTGGTCGATCTGCGCCACGACAAGGTCGTCGCGTGCCACGGATGCCACCGGTGGCTGGTCGAATAGCTCGGGGGAGAACGGTCCGAGGGGCCCGTAAGCCGAGTTTTGTGCCTTCGTCCGGTCGCCCTCGCGAAGGTGAGGACCATTCCTCTAGGACCGGCGTTACCGACGGCCTCAAGCAACCAACCCGGGAGCTCGGGCGGGCAACCCTCGAACGCTCCCTGTTCGGTCTTGCTCCGGATGGGGTTTGCCTGGCCACCACCGTCGCCGGTGATGCCGGTGCGCTCTTACCGCACCCTTTCACGCTCACCGGGACCCTCGCGGGCCACGGCGCTCTACTCTCTGTTGCACTTTCCTCCGGGTCGCCCCGACCGGGTGTTACCCGGCACCCTGCCCTGCGGAGCTCGGACTTTCCTCCCGTCGACCCCCTCGCGAGAGTCGACCGGCGGTCCTCTGGTCCCCTCGAACCGCGCCCGACGTATCCGGCGCGCAGTTGCCGCGCGACCCGGTAGATGTGAGCCTGACCGTCCGGAGGCGCTCTTGTCCGATTCCGTGCGCGATCCCCTCGCCTACCACGAGGGCGACCGCCCAGGAAAGATCGAGGTGGTTCCCACCAAGCCGCTGCGCACGCAGAGCGACTTGTCGATGGCGTACACGCCCGGCGTGGCGGAGGCGTGCCGCGCGATCCACGCCGATCCTCATGCGGCGTTCAGGTACACCGCCCGCGGGAACCTGGTCGCGGTCGTGACCAACGGCACCGCGGTGCTCGGCCTCGGCGACATCGGTCCCCTCGCGGGAAAGCCGGTGATGGAAGGGAAGGCGAACCTGTTCAAGAAGTTCGCCGACATCGACGTGTTCGACATCGAGCTCAACGCCCGCACCGTCGACGAGATGGTGATGGTGGTCAAGGCGATGGAGCCCACGTTCGGCGGGATCAACCTGGAGGACATCAAGGCGCCCGAGTGCTTCGAGGTCGAGCGACGCCTGGTCGAAGAGCTCGACATCCCTGTGTTCCACGACGATCAACACGGCACCGCGATCATCAGCGCAGCGGCCCTGATGAACGTGTCGAAGGTCACCGGGCGGCCGCTGTCGTCGCTGAAGATGGTGTTCTCCGGGGCTGGCGCTGCGGCGCTCGCGTGCGCTCGGCTGTACGTGTCGCTCGGGGCCGAGCGGAAGAACATCCGGATGTTCGACAGCAAGGGCCTCGTGACCCGCGACCGGGCCGACCTGAACCCGGAGAAGGAGATGTTCGCCGCGGACGGGCCGAAGATGACGCTCGCAGAGGCGCTGGTGGGCGCGGACGGGTTCATCGGGCTGTCGGTCGCGAACGTGTTGACCGCGGACATGCTCACCGGGATGGCGCCCAACCCGTTCATCTTCGCGATGGCGAACCCCGACCCCGAGATCCCGTACGAGGTGGCGAAGCGGGCGCGCCCCGACGCGATCGTCGCGACGGGTCGCAGCGACCACCCGAACCAGATCAACAACGTGCTCGGGTTCCCGTTCGTGTTCCGGGGCGCGCTCGACTGCCGGGCGCGGAAGATCACCGAGGAGATGAAGGTCGCGGCGACCCGCGCGCTGGCCGAGCTCGCGCAGCAGGACGTGCCGGACGAGGTGTTGCGCGCGTACGGCGTGACCCGGCTCGAGTTCGGCCCCGACTACCTGATCCCGAAGCCGTTCGACCCGCGGGTCCTGCTGTACGTGGCGCCGGCGGTCGCGGACGCGGCGCAGCGCTCCGGGGTGGCGCGCGAGCCGATCGCGAACCTCGACGCGTACCGCGAGAGCCTGCACCGGCTGGTCGAGCGCTCGCGGGGGCTCACCGGTCCGCTGATCCGGCGCGCGCGGAACCACCCGCGCCAGCGGATCGCGTTCCCGAGCGGGACCAACACCTACGTGCTCCGGGCGGCTCAACACCTCGTCGCCGACGGGATCTGCACCCCGGTGTTGATCGGGCCCGAGTGGCGGATCCTCAAGCTCGCGTCGGACAACCGGATCGACCTCGGCGGGATCGAGATCGTCGACCCGTCGGTGAGCGAGCTCGCCGAGTCGCTGGCGATGGAGCTGTGGACCGACCGGCAGCGGAAGGGGGTGACCCGCACCGCCGCCCGCGCGATGGTCCAGGACCCGATCTACTTCGCCGCGCTGATGGTCGCGCGCGGCCTGTGTGACGGGATGGTCGGCGGGCCGGGGCGGCCGTACAAGCACACCCTCAAGCCCGCGCTGCGGGTGCTCGGGCTCGACGACGCCAGCCGGGTCGTGTCGGGCGTGTACGCGATGATCTTCAAGGACCGGAAGATCTTCCTCGGCGACTGCACGGTGAACGTGCGGACCGACGCGCAGATGTTGGCCGAGATCGCGCTGAACACCGCCGCCGTCGCCGAGACGTTCGGGCAGAAGCCGCGGGTCGCGATGTTGTCGTACTCCGACTTCGGCGAGCACCGGGAGGACCCGGAGGTCGCGAAGGTGCGCCGCGCGGTCGAGATCGTGCGCGAGCGGAGGCCGGACCTCGAGATCGACGGCGAGATGCAGGCCGACACCGCGATCGACTTCGTGAAGGTGGTGGAGGGTTTCCCGTTCTGCTCGCTGTCGGGCCCGGCGAACGTGCTGGTGTTCCCGGACCTGACCTCGGGGAACATCGCTTACAAGCTGCTCGAACACCTGGCGGCGGCAGAGGCCCTCGGCCCGATGTTGGTCGGGATCGGCCGCCCGGTGAACGTGATCCCGGTCGACGGCGGGGTGAACCAGATCGTGAACATCGCGACCTACACCGCGAACCAGGCGTTGGACCGGAAGCAGGTGTCGGGGGGATCGGGGGCGTCCGGCAGTTGACGGTCGGTCGCCCCGGGGCTACTTGAGCCCTTCACGTCGCGGTCCCCGCGCGTTCGAGGATTCGGTCATGGCGAGCAAGACTGCAGAGACCTGGGTGAAGCGCGAGATTCGTCGGGCGAACGCGGGCCGCGCGCGGAAGGCCGCGCTGCGGAACAAGGGCACCACGCCGGTGTTCCCGATCCACACGCCGGAGATCGACGCGGCCGCCCCCGCGGCGCAGGTCGCACCGAAGAAGGACTGACGAGGCATGCGCACCCGCGCCGTTCCATCGCAGTCTGTGTGCGGGAGGTCGATGTGAGCTTCTACGAGTTCTTCCTGTGGATCACTGCCGAAGACGACTGGGAGTCCCCGGTCGTCTGATCGGCGGTCAGCCCGCCCGCAGCGGCGCGGCGTGCAACTCCCGGCGGATTGCGGTGATCAACGCGTCGATCACCGTCTTGCCGGTCACGTACACCTCGAGGTCGTCGCGGGCCTCGGCGATCGCCCGCTGGCACGCGGTGATGCCGTGGGGCCAGGTCGACGCGAGCCGCTCGACCACCGGGTCCACCGCGTCGACCGTGGGTACACTCGCGCCCGCCGCGACGATCGCGGCGTCCCGCACCAGGTCCTCCACCAGCTCGAGCAGCTGGTCGACCTCACCGGCCCACTCCTGGCGCGCCCCCTGGGTGACCTGGGTGGAGAACGCGTACACGTCGGCCAGCGGCGCCTGCACCGCCGCGAGCAGCGACGCGCGCAGCGACGCCCGCTCGGCGAACCCCGACTCGGCCAGGGCGCGCGCCCGGCCTGGGCAGCCCTGCGACAGCCGGGCCGCCTCGCCTGCGTTCGGCAGCCCCTGTGACCCGAGCCACGCCTCGATCGCGTCGAGCGGGACCGCCCCGAGCCGGATCCGCTGACAGCGCGACAGGATCGTCGGCAACAACCCGCGCGCGTTGTGGGTGATCACCACGAAGTGGGTGCCGGCGGGCGGCTCCTCCAGCGTCTTCAGCAGCGCGTTCGCCGCCGGCTCCTGCATCGCCTCCGCCGGATCGACGATCACGAACCGCGCCCGGGCCGAGAACCGGTGGTACTGCGACTGGCGGATCACCTCGCGGATCGACTCGATCGAGATCGTGCGGGCCGCCTTCTCCGGATCGGGCTCGACCGCGATCACGTCGGGGTGGGTCCCGCTGGCGATCTGCCGGCAGGTCGGGCACGCGCCACACGCCTCGGACCCCGGGGGGACCTCGGCGCAGTTCGCCGCCTGCGCCAGCGCGGTCGCGAGCGCGCGCTTGCCCACCCCGCGCGGCCCCTCGAACATCAGCGCGTGGTGCAGGCCGTCTCGGGCGATCGCCGCACGCAGCGACGCCCACGCGGCGGCGTGGCCGAGGATCACGCACCCTCCGGAGGAGGGGCCGACCCGGGCACGATGCCGTCGAGCGCGCCCTCGCGCACCAAGGTCCGGGCAGCGCCCGCGACGAACAGGCTGCCGGCGACGACGACCTCGTCGGCCTCGGCGTACACCTCGGGCAGGGTCTCCTCGATCGAGCCCCCCGCCGCGACCAGCGGGTGGAGCGACTCGATCGCCAGCGCCAGCTCCTCCGGATCGCGGGCCTTGGGGTGGGAGCACCGGGTGGTGACGATCTCGTCGAACAGGCCGACCAACGGCTTGATCACCTCTGTCGGCTCTCGATCTTCGCCCATCCCGAACAACAGGATCCGGTTCTTCGGCCGCGGCTGCTTCTCGAGCCACGCCGCCAGCGCCTTGGTGCCGTCCGGGTTGTGCGCGCCGTCGGCCACGAGCGTCGGCAGGAGCCGCTCCAGGCGAACCGGCACGAACGCGGTCTGCAGGCCGGTCAGGATCGCGGCGTCGGGGATCAGGAACCCCGCTGCCCGCAGCTGGTGCAGCGCGCCCAGCGCCACGACGGCGTTGGCGCCCTGGTGCAGCCCCTCCATCCCGAGCTTCACCGGGCCTGCCGACCCTTGGGGGGTCACGAGCGTCCACCGCCCGTCGCGGTGTTGCTCGCGCCGCAGCTGGGGCGGCATCCACAGCGGGCACCCCATCCGGGTGGCGTACGCCTCGAACACCGCGCGCACCTCGGGCGCCACCGGCCCCGCGACCACCGGCACCCCGCGCTTGAAGATCCCGGCCTTCTCGGCCGCGATGCTCGCGAGGTCCGGCCCGAGCTCGCGCGTGTGATCGAGCCCGATCGACGGGATCGCGCACACCGACGGCCGGACCACGTTGGTGGCGTCGAGCCGGCCGCCGAGCCCGACCTCGACCACCATCACGTCGACCTTGCGCTGGGCGAACACCTGGAACGCGACGGTGGTGACGAACTCGAAGTACGTGAGCGCGCTCGCGTCGAGCCCGGCCTCCCGCGCCCAGTCCTGGCGCGCCCGGTCGACCTCCTCGATCGCCTCGGTCAACGTGGCGTCGTCGACCGGCACCCCGTCGAGCTGCACCCGCTCGTTCACCTGCTCGACGTGCGGCGAGATCGTGGTGCCCACCCGGTACCCGGCGGCGACCAGCGAGCGGGTGACGTACGCGCACACGCTGCCCTTGCCGTTGGTCCCGGCCACGTGCACCACCGGCGCGCACAAGTGGGGCTCCCCCAACAGCTCGAGGAACGTGCGCACCCGGTCGAGCCCGAGCCGCACCCCGTTCCGGGCGAGCGCCTCGAGCGCGGGGTGTCCGATCAAGGGCCGGGCTCCACCGAGCTCGGCGGGAGCGTGGAGGTGGACCGGGCCCGCTCGGGCGCCCCGGCCGCGGTCGGCGCCCGCACCGCGATGTCGAGCGGGGGCAGGTTCATCAGGTGCCGCACCATCCGGCACATCGTGCTCTTCAGCTCGTGCCTCGGCACGATCTGGTCGATCAGGCCGTGCTCGAGCAGGTACTCGGCGGTCTGGAACCCCTCGGGGAGCTCTTGCCCGATGGTCTCGCGGATCACCCGCGGTCCGGCGAACCCGACCAGCGCGCCGGGCTCGGCGATGATGATGTCGCCCAACATCGCGAACGACGCCGCCACGCCGCCGGTGGTCGGGTGGGTGAGCACCGAGATGTACGGCATCCCGGCGGACCGCAGCCGGGCCAGCGCCGCGCAGGTCTTCGCCATCTGCATCAGCGACAGCACCCCCTCCTGCATCCGCGCGCCGCCCGACGCGCTGATCACCACCGCGGGCACCTTGCGCTCGGCCGCCCGCTCGTACAGCCGGGTGATCATCTCGCCGACCACCGACCCCATCGACCCGCCGAGGTACGCGAAGTCGAACGCGCCGATCTCCATGTCGATGCCGCCCACCGGGCCCGCGACCGAGATGAACGCCTCGTTGCGGCCGGTCTTCTTCCGCGCCTCGTCGACCCGCTTCGGGTACGGCTTGCTGTCGACGAACGACAGGGCGTCGGCCGGGATGAGGTCGGCGTCGTGCAGATCGACCGACGGAGGGTCGTCACACAACGAGCGCAGCCGCTCGACCGCGCCGATCCGGAAGTGGTACCGGCAGGCGTGGCACAGCCACAGGTTCTGCCGCAACGTCTCGTTGAACAGCAGCTCGCCGCACGAGGGGCACTTGGTGAACAGGTCGGGGACCTTGCCCTCTTCGAGGCCGTTCGTCACCGTTGGGCGAAACGCGACGAAGTCCTTCCGCTGCTCGAACCAGCGCGGTCCGTTCGACATGGCTACTCCCGCAGCGCGCCCCTTATCCCGCACCCCGGACCGCGGCAGCCGCGATCACTGTTTGGCGCACGTGAGGTCGAGCGACACGAACCGGCACTGGTAGGTGCCGGCGCCGGCCAGCGCGAACTCGGCCCGCAGCGGCATCGCCGCCGACAGCGGCGCCTCGACCCAACAGGTGGCGGTGGTCGACGGCGGCTCGAACGTCAGCGACGGCCCATCCGCGAACAGGGTCTCGTCGCCCCCGCAGTACACCGACACGTTCATCGCGCCGGGCACGTCGACGGTGACTGCACCTGCGCTGCCAGAGGCCTGGCGCAACGCGACCCCGGTGGCGCCGATCAGCCCGACCCCCGCGACGCCCACGGTCGCCGCTCCCCTCCCACCCCGCAG
>JBEBJC010000927.1:0-3609 GCA_040080105.1 Myxococcota bacterium | reverse complement strand
GGACTCGCCCTTGCCGACGCTCGTGCCACCCGCACCGCTCGCGTCGTCGGACACACCGCCGCCGCCCCCGTCGGACGACGACGGACCGCCGCCGCCGCCCACGGGGTGAGCGGTCACTCCTTCGCTTCGGCGCACTCCGACCGGGTCGCGTCGCGGCTGCACCGGAGCTGGCGCATCACCCGCAGCATCTCCCCGTCGTAGGTCTTCTTCTCGTCGCGGAGCTTCAGCCGGACGCCCTGGAACATCCCGTCCCACTCGACCAGGGTGGCCTTGGGCACGTCGATCCACGAGCTCGCCGGGATCCCCGACTCCGCCTTGGTCACGAGCGCGAGCGCCTCGTCGAACCGCGCGGCCAGGTCGGTGCGCGACTTCGCGGCGAACCCCTCGGGGAACCGCGCCTCGCGGATCATCACCTGCAGCGTGGCCTGCGCCAGCGGGGCGCGCAGCACGCCGCCCTTGGTGCCGATCCCGCGCTGCAGCTCGAACGGCTTGAACGCCGGGGCCGACACGTAGCAGGCGTCCACGTCGCCGTTGTTGAACTTCGGCCCGATCGAGCCGAGGTCGGCCGGGACCATGATCGCGCCCACCCGGTCGACCATCACCTTCGACGCCGCGTCGTAATCCATGGTGGCGATGCGCTTGCCCGCGAGCTCGCCGATCGAGTCCACGTTCCGGTCGCGCACGAACAGGTACACCGCGCCGATCGGCACGAACCCGACCACGGTGTTGCCGTTCTGCGACAGCTTGGGCGCGGCGCCCGCGGAGGTGGCGAGGGTGTTCACCATCGCCTTGGTCATCGCGTAGTCGGGCAGGCCGCCGATCGCCTCGAACGTGCTGGCGAACCGGTTGAACCGCTGCAGACGGACGCCGGTGGCGACCACGCCGTCACACACACCCGCCTCGTAGTCCTTGGCCGCCGTCTCTTCGTCGGTGTACGGCCGGACCTCGACCTCCACGCCCCAGGTGGAGGCGGCGGTCGCGTACTTCGACATCAGGGTGAAGTAGTCCCCCGACCGACCCGCCGGGTCGTAGACGCAGATCGCCCGGCTCTCGGCGCGCGCGACGGTCGACCCGAAGGCAGCCCACCACATCATTGCGACGGCAATCCACTTCACGGCGTCTCCTCCTTGTTCTCGAACGGATCCGCGCCGAACACCTCTCCAAACGGATCGGGCCCGGTCGGCGCGGGTGCGGCCACGTCGGTCGGCACGGTGCCGAACCGCTCGGTGCGGTGGCCGCGCTCTCGGGTCCACCGCAGGTCGGACTGGTGCAGGCTCACCTCGGTGGCGTACTGGTCGAGCAGCAGCCACGCCGGGTCGGCCGGGTTCGCCGCGAGGGACGCGGCGTGTGCGGCGAGCGCCGAGGTGACCACCTCGTCGTTGCCCTGGTTCGACGCGATCAGCACCTGGATCGCGCGGGCCACCCGCACGCCGCTCGCCTCGCCGCGGGTCGCGGCCTCCTCGAGCAGCTGCCACGGATCCTGGTCGGCCGGCCCGGAGCCCGGCACCACCGCCCACGCCGCCCCGCGGAGCGCCGACGGCACCGACCACCACCGCGCGTCGTCCACGCAGGTCGACCCCCGCGCGATCGCCGCCAACCGATCGAGCGGGATGTCGTTCACCCCGCCGCTCGCCCGGTCGTTCAGCAGCGCGAGCGTGCCGCCGACCAGCCCGAACACGTAGGTGAACTCGTCTCTCTCGGCGATCGAGGGGCAACCCTCCCCCACCGTGCCGAACGCCTCCTGCAGCGACTGGAACGAGCGCTCGAACCGCGCCGCCGCCCGGCCGTGTGCGCGGGCCGCATGGAGACCCGCGTCGGTGATCTCGGCCGCGCGAGCGTCGCCGAGCGCGACGAAGTTCCGGCGCGCCCGCTCGACCGCGAGATCGGCCTCCCACGCCGCCGCCTCGTCACACACCGCGGCGACGCCCTCGGCCACGGTGAGCGCCAGCGCCGGCGACCGCTTGCTCACCGAGTCGAGCGGGTGCAGGAGCGCCGCGCCCATCATGCACGCCTTGCCGGTGTCGCCGACGGTCGCCCCGGTGACCACCACCCGGTCGACCACGAACCGATCGATCCGCCCGGCGCACGCGGGGCTCGTGAGCAACACGACCGGGACCAGAACCAGCGACAGGCGAGCGATGACGGACCTCCGGACGCGGACCCACCCCCAGGGGTGCTGTCCGCCGTCCCCTTAACACCCGCCGCCCGCACGTCCGTCCGCCGGTCACCCACGGTAAGGGCGTCGCCGTTACGACGAGCGCGCCACCCGCAGCAGCTCGGCGAACAGCGCGGCCTCTTCCTCCTCGTGCGCCGCGAGGCGATCGATCAGCGCGCTCTCGGCCTCCCGGCTCGGCTCGGACAACAGGCTCACCGCCGCCGCCGCGAGATCGAGGTGATCCGCCCGCAGCGCGGTGATCCGATGTGCCACGTCGGGCAGCTCGCGCACCACCCGCGCGAACCACCCGTCGGGCGCCTCCTCGGTGCGGAAGTGGGCGTCCAGGCGCTCCTGCAGGTCTTGCAGGAGCCGGAGGCGGCGTTCACCCTCGGCCTTCTGGGCCGCGTCGATCAACGCCGCGAGCTCCTGGTCCCGGATCCGCGCCATGTCTTCCCCCCGCGCCCCTCACTGCTCGAGCTGCGCCTGCACGAACGCGAGCGTATCGTCTCCGCCGCCGCGGTACACCACCACCATGTCGGCGTCGAGCACCAGGAACGACGGCCAGATCAGGTAGTCGCCGTCGAGGTTCACCGCCATCAGCACCTGCTGCTCGGTGTCGGTGATCACCGGGATCATCTTGTTCGGGAACGCCTCGTCCCACGCCACCACGTCGCCCTGCTCGCTCTCGAGCCCCACGTCGTTCGAGGTCATGAACGTGACCCACCGGACGACCCCGTCGTCGACCGCCTGCCGGACCGCGCCGAACCGCGGCTCGTAGCCGTACGCGTCGTTCGCCGCGCCCTCGGACAGCCACGCCGAGGTGGCCTGACACGGACCACACCAGGTCGCCGACGCGTCGATCACCACGAAGCCGATGCCTGCGAAGTCGTACAGGTCGACCTTGTCGTCGAACTGATCGCGGCCCTTCTTGTACCGCGGGAACTGCGCGCCGAGCGCGAGCGGCGCGCCGGTGAACTCGCCGTCGCCGAACGCGTTCTTGTCGGGGTTGTACGGCCAGAATCCCTCGTAGATCCGATCCTTCCGCAACGTCGGATCGGTGCCTTCCTGCACCTCGTCGAAGTCGGTGTAGGTGTCGTCGTCGGTGTCGAGCAGCGTCGGGTCCGAGCCGATCTCCGACTCCTCCCCGTCGAGCAGGCCGTCCCCGTCGGTGTCCGCGAGGTGCGGGTCCGCGCCGAGGGCCGACTCGGCGCCGTCGTCGAGGCCGTCGTCGTCGCTGTCCGCGTCGGCCGGGTCCAGCCCCATCGCCTCCTCGTCCACGTCGAGCAGGCCGTCACCGTCCGTGTCGAGATCCGCGGGAGACCCGCCGCACCCCGCCACTGCCAGCACCCCAACGATCCACCGCATGGCACCTCCGGGCATGGCCCACAACCCACGGTGGACCGGAACCCAGGGTACGATAACGTACGATTCGAATCACTACGCACAGTTTACAA
>JBEBJC010000926.1:0-3616 GCA_040080105.1 Myxococcota bacterium | reverse complement strand
GTACCCGCCCGATCCCGACCGACCCGAGGTCACCGTCGGCGCGTTCCGCCTCGACGAACACCCGGTCACGGTCGGGCAGTACCGCACGTTCGTGGAGGCGGACCCGCGGTGGCGACGCGGCGCCCCGCCCGCCGTGGCGGCGGATGCTGGCTACCTCGGGCGGTGGACCGGGCCGACCACCCCGGCGGACCCTGACGATCGGCCGGTGACCGAGGTCAGCTGGTACGCCGCGCGTGCGTATTGCCGCGCGGTGGGCCGGCGCCTGCCGACCGAGGACGAGTGGGAGCTCGTCGCCCGCGCGTCGCCGGCCCTGCGCGACGCGAGCGACGACCCTGCGTGGCTCGCCGGCATCCTCGCCTGGTACGGCGAGCCGTCGGGGCGCCCGCTCGGCCCGGTCCGCGCCGGCCCGCCGAACGCCTGGGGCGTGTACGACCTGCACGGCCTCGTGTGGGAGTGGGTGGAGGACTTCAACAACACGCTCGTCGCGAGCGACGCCCGCGAGTCCGGCGACGCCGACCTGCTCCGGTTCTGCGGCGTGGGCGCCGTCTCGGCGAAGGACGTGCGCGACTACGCCAGCTTCATGCGCATCGCCTGGCGCAGCGCCCTCGAGGGCCGCACGACGACCCGCAACCTCGGCTTCCGCTGCGCAGCCGACGTGGAGACCCCGTGAGACGTACGTTCGTCTGGTTCTGGTTGGCGACTGGCTGCGCGGGGGCGCCGGCCGAGGACCCGCCCGTCGAGCGCGGCCCGCTGCCCGCCGACTCGGTGTACGCGCTCGACGTGCCGATCGTGGACCAGCACGGCCGCGACGTCGACCTGGCCGTCCACCGCGGCCACCCGGTCGTGATCAGCATGTTCTACGCGTCGTGCCCGATGGCGTGCCCGCGCCTGATCGCGGACCTGCAGGCCCTCGAGCGGCGTCTGGACGATGGGCAACGCGACGATCTGCGCGTGTTGCTCGTGAGCCTCGACCCCGAGCGCGACACGCCGGCCGCGCTGGCCGAGGTCGTCGCCCGCCACGGCGTCGACGACGCCCGCTGGACGCTCGCGCGGACGGCCCCGCAGGACGTGCGGGCCGTCGCGGCCGCGCTCGGCATCCGGTACCGGCCCGCCGCGGACGGCGAGATGAACCACAGCTCGATCCTGACCGTGCTCGACCGCGACGGGCGGCCCCTGGCCCGGCTCGAGGGCCTCGAGCGCGACCCCGCGCCGCTGCTGGCCGCGCTCGCGACGTCTGGAGGTGAACGATGATCGCCCTGCTCTCGCTCCTGTCGCCCGCGCTCGCGGGGGGCCCCAAGACGGTGATCGGGCCGAGCGGCGCGCTCGGGGTGCCCCTCGCCTCGGGGAAGCCCGTCGGCATGACCGTCGGCGTGCAGGCCATCGTCCCGTCCGGCCCGTGGCGGTTCGCGGCCGAGGGGTTCCTCGGCACGCCGGTGACGGGGTTCGCCCCGGCGCTCGGCGGTGACGTGGCCGCGGGCCTCGTGGACGCGAACGGCCTCGGCGGCGCGGCGGCCGTGTACGTGCGCCACACTCTCGGAGACGACGCGCTCGGGGTGATCCCGAGCACGCAGGTCGGCCCGGGCGCGATCCTGCTGTCGAAGATCGCGCCGACCGTGGTGTTCACGGTCCCGTTCGTGGTGTGGGTCGACGTCGAGACCGGCGACGCCACACCCACGCTGGCGTTCAAGTGTGTGTTCGGCGTGCCGTACGGGCGCTGAGCCCGTGGCCGCCGTCACACGAGCCGGGCGAGCAGCCGGGTGAGCGCGCCCGGCAGCGCCGCCGCGTCGGGCAGCAGGTCCCACGACCCCGCGCCGAACATGTGCGCGACGTGGCCCCGGGCCGCCCGATCGACGGTCAGCGCGTGGGCCACGATGCCCCGATCGTGGGCCTCGACCAGCGCGCGCCGCACGTCGGCGACCCCGTACGCGCCCTCGTACCGGTCGTAGTCCGTCGGGCGCCCGTCCGAGACGAGCACGAGCACGCGCCGATCGGCGGGGATCGCGGCCAGCGTGGCCGTGGCGTGGCGCAGGGCCGGGCCGATGCGCGTGTAGCCGACGGGCCGCAGCGCGCCGAGCCGCGCGGCACCGGTGGCCCACGGCTCGTGCGGGGCGCACACGTCGTACATCCGCACCCGGTTGCGCGTCATGCTGGCGAACGCCTGCACCTGGAGCTTGTCGCCGAGCCGGTGCGCGACCTCGCCGAGCGCGAACACGGCATCGCGCGTCACGTCGAGCACCCGCCGCCCGTCGACCCATGCGTCGCTCGACAGGCTCGTGTCCACCAGGACCAGCAGCGCCAGCGAGCGCGCGCCCGGCGGCCGAGCGACGAACACGCGTGGATCGGGCGTGCGCCCCGACGCCCGATCGCCGCGCGCCGAGACCAGCGCGTCCAGATCGAGGTCGTCGCCGTCGAGCACCCGGGGGCGGGCGGCGCGGGCGGCCCGGACCGCGAGCAACCGCCGGTGCACCGCATCCACCACCGGGCGCAGCCGGACCCGCGCGTCCGCGGCCCACGCCGGATCCGCCGCACGCACGGGCGTGGGGTACACCCGACACCAGCCGCGCCGGTACGACGTGCTGCGGTGGTCCCACTCGTCGACGGCGACGAACGACTCGTCCGCGGCCACGCTCGCCACGTCCGGGAGGTCCGCGTCGAGCCCGACCTCGGCGCGCAGCACGCTGTGGGCCTCGGGGCCGCCGCGCAGCAGCGTCGACAGGTCCACCTCGTCGAGCGCCTCGAGGTGCTCGTCGAGGTCGTCGGCGCCGTCGAGCTGGCGCATCGCGCCCTGGAACGCCTCGGCGGTCTCGACCTTCTCGAACACGTGCACGGGCAGCTCGCGCTCCTCCTCGGGGCGCAAGGTCCGCACGGTCACGTCCTCGGGCGGACGAGCGGCGTGTTCGGAGGTTGCGGGCGCCCCGGCGGCGGGAGCGGCGCTGACCGCCTCGGTCGCGGTGTCGTTGCGGAGCAGGCGCCCGACGACCGGCCAGGCCTGCAGTCCGCCAGGGTCACGGGCGTCTCGATCGGCGCCCGGCGCCGCAGCGCGACCAACCAGCCCGGCGGGGTCGGCTGAGCGTCGACCCACGCGTCCCACGCCGCGCCGAACCCGGGCAGCGTCGTGTCCAGCGCCTCGAGGGACCGCGCCGCCGCGGCGAGCGAGCCCGCCAGCCGCTGGGCATCCTCGGGGACGGGCTCGCGCCGGGCGAGCGTGGTCGCGTCGAGCACGACGCGCCGGACGTACAGCCGGACGTTGTCCTCCACGGTCGCGGCGACCGACAGCCGCGCCGGGAGCACCAGTGTGTCGCCGCGGATCCCACCCGCGCCGTCTCCGCCCACCACGGTCACGGGGCGCCCCGCGACCAGCGTCGCCAGGACCTCCAGCCGCGGCGCCAGCCCGTCGAGCCCGACCTCGCCGGGCGGACGCGGCGGCGGCGCCGGTCGCAGCCTCGCCCACACGGCGCGTGCGGCCTGGAACAGCCCGAGCTCCCAGTCGAACACGCGCTCCAGCGTGAGGTTCGCCATCAGAACACCAGGTCGGCGAGGTCCTGCATCGCCCGGGCGACGTCGGGCTCGTCGGTGAGCGCGTCCCCGACGCCGACCCGGCACGCGAGCCGCGGCG
>JBEBJC010000925.1:0-3619 GCA_040080105.1 Myxococcota bacterium | reverse complement strand
GCTTCGGCGGAGGAGGATCGGGGACCCGGCTCGGCTTCGGCGGCACCGCGGTCTCCGCCGTCGGTCGCGGCTTCGCGGGTCGGATGTCCGACTGCGGCAGCGTCTTGACCAAGGTGACCTCTTCGTCCTCGAACCCGACGAAGTCGTCGCCGATCAGGTCGAAGCTGTCGGCGACCGTGGACGCGCTCAGCAGATCTTCGTCGAGCATGGAGCCCGACGGCGAATGGGTCCGCGCCACGGTCTCCGGGGTGGCGCTCACCACCGGATCGTCGAACGTCACGAGGGAGTCGAACGACACGAGGTCCGACCCCTTGGGCTCGACCCGGAGCGACTGCACGGTGGCGGGCTCGTCGTCGGACTCCTCCCGCAGGGGCGGCCGATCGTACGACACGTAGTTCGGCGTCTCCGACGGCGACGGGGGGGCCCGACGCCCCCCAGCTTCGGAGGCCCAGCCGGACCCCTCGGTCGCTCGCGCGCCGATCTCGGCGGTGTCGGCCTCGTACTCGACGGCCAGCTGGTTCGGCGACATCGTGGGATCTTCCTCGGACAACAGGTCGTTGTCCGCGTCCGCCGCGCCTTCCGGGCCTTCGTCGATCCCGATCGAATCGTACGCGAGCACGCCGGCGGGCGCTGCGGCCATGGGTCGAGCGCGCACGCCCGAGTCCCGGCCGCGGCCGAGGAGGAGCTCGTCGGTGGTGTCGTCGAGCGCGAACTCGAACGCCGTCCCGCCCAGCGCCGCGATCCGCTTCGCGCAGATCGCGTTGGCCCGCCGATCGAGCGCGATCACCTGGCCGTACGACAGCGACTCGTTGGCGAGGGAGCGCAGGTAGGACTCGGTCGCGTCGAGCTCCGACAGCAACTGCCGCGCGGTGCGCAGCAGATCTTCACTCATCGCCGATCTCGCCCTTCAGGTTGGACAGGTTGCTCATCAGCTCGTCCCGCAGCGACTTCATCCGCTCGACGTTCTCGCGCAGGCGGTCGACCCGGGACTGGAGGTCGCGGTTCTCCCCGGCCAGCCCGTCCGCCCGACCCTTCAGCGGCGCGAGCTCGGCCTCGAGCCGCTCCTTGATGTAGGTCTGCCGACGGATCTCCTCCTCGGTCGACACCAGCTGGCGCGTCACGGTCTGAGTGGCGCGCACCACCCCGAGCAGGTTTCCGATCCGCTGCTCCAGCAGATCGTTCAGCTCTTGCTTGATCGTCTGCAAGCGATCGGGGTTCGAAGGGCTCATCAGGACTCTCCCGCGCAGCTGGCTGATCGTCGGTCGGGTGCACCCGGTCGCTGGGCGGCCGGACTCCGATGCTCGCACCGTACCAGACGCCCTGGACGGCGGTCAACGCGGCGCCGTTGCGTTCAGGTTTCGGTGCTCACGCGGATGTCGTGCCGCTTCAACATCCGCGCGATGGTCTTGCGATCGACGCCGGCGTCGCGAGCGGCCTTCGACAGGTTCCCCTCGCACCGCTCGAGCAGGTCCTCGAGGTACCGCCGCTCGAACGCGTCGATCAGCTGGTCCTTCGCCTCCCGCAGCGACAGGTCGCCGAGCGAGCGGGGCAGCTGGGGCAATCCCTCGACCGCCGCCGGTCCGGCCGGCGCTGCCGATCGCACCCGAGCGCCGTCACCCGACCGCAGCGCCTCCGGCAGCGCCTGCATGTCGATCAGGTCGCCGTCGCAGAACGGGATCGCGCGCAGCAGCGTGTTGCGCAGCTCGCGGACGTTGCCGGGCCAGTGGTAACTCTGGAACAGCGCGTGTACGTCGGGAGTGACCCCCCGCACGCTGTGGTCGAAGTTCGCGACCCGAAGCAGGTTCTCCACCAACATCGCGAGGTCTTCGATCCGCTCGCGCAGCGGCGGCAGCCCGATCTCGACCACCGCCAGGCGGTAGTAGAGGTCTTCCCGGAACTTCCCCTCGCGCACGAGCGCCTGGAGGTCGCGGTTGGTGGCGGCGACCACCCGCACGTCGACCGAGCGCACCTTGCGGTCGCCCACCCGGCGGACCTCGCGCTGCTCGAGCACCCGCAGCAGCGCGGGCTGGAGCTCGATCGGGAGCTCCCCGAGCTCGTCGAGGAAGATCGTGCCGCCGTGTGCCTGCTCGAACACGCCCGCCCGGTCGGCCACCGCGCCGGTGAACGCCCCGCGCTGGTGCCCGAACAGCTCGGACTCGATCAGGTTCCGCGCGACCGCCCCGCAGTCGAACACCACGAACGGGCCGCCGCGGCGGGGAGACCGCTGGTGGATCGCCCGGCTCACGAGCTCCTTGCCGCTACCGGTCTCTCCGGTGACCAAAACGGTGAGCTCGGTCCGCGCCACCCGGTCGATGACCGCGAACGTCTCGCGCATCGCGATGGATTGGCCGACGATGTTCTCGTAGTTCGTCTCCGCGACGGGGACGATCTCGATCACCTCGTCGAGGACGGTGAACTCCATCTCGGTCTTGCCGACGCGGAAGGTCCGGATCCCCCCGAGGTACACTTCCTTGAGCTGCATGTCGCCGACGAACGTTCCGTTGCGCGACTGGAGGTCGCGCAGCACGAGCCCGCTCGGGGTGCGGGTGATCTCGGCGTGCCGCCGGCTCACGGTGGTGTCGGTGAGCACGAAGTGGTTCCCGTCGGCCGCCCCGATGCGGAGCACGTCGTGGTCGAACTCCGCGGCCTTGCCGAGGTCGGGCCCGGCGATCACGCGCAGCCCGATCCGCCGCAGCTGGATTTGCTTGCGGTTCGGATCGGCGTCGGGGATGACGGAGGTGATTTCGGCCATGGGCAGGGGGTTGGGAGGTTAACCCGAGCGGCGCGGGGTTGGGCAGCGCTTCACCGGAGCGCGGGTTCAACCAGCGAACCGCGTCCGTTTGACGATGCGCTGGATGGAGCGCCGGTCCATGCCGGCCGTGCGCGCTGCGGCGCTGACGTTGCCGTCACACGACTCCAGCACCGCCTCGACGTACCGCTGTTGGAAGTCGTCGAGGAACAGCCGGCGGGCGTCCATGTAGTCCAGATCGATCCGGATCTCGGACGCGGGGAACAACATCGGCAGCGCGGTGCCCTGGACCTCGGGCGGCGGGCGGAGCAGCGCCGGCGGGAGGTCCTCCATCCGCACCCGGCCGCCGGGCGTCATCGCGGCGACGTACTGCGCGACGTTCCGCAGCTCGCGCACGTTGCCGGGCCACGGCCACCGGCGCAGGTGCACCCGCACCGCGGGCTCGAGGGTCGGCGCGATCCGGACCCCGGCGACGGCCTCCTCCATGAACTGCGACAGCAGCAGCTCGACGTCCTCGGGGCGATCGCGCAGCGGCGGGACCACCAGCTCGACGATCGTGAGTCGGTGGTACAGGTCTTCGCGAAACGTTCCTTCGGCGACCCCTTTGCGCAGGTCGCGCCAGGTGGCGGCGATCACCCGGATGTCCGCTTTGCGCTCGAGCGTGTCCCCGACCGGGCGGTACGTGCTCGACTCGAGCAGGCGCAGCAGCCGGGTCTGGGTCTCGAGCGGCAGCTCCCCCACCTCGTCGAGGAAGAACGTGCCGCCGCGCGCGGCGTACACCAGCCCCTCCCGCCGTTGGTTCGCCCCGGTGAACGCCCCCCGCTCGTGCCCGACCACCTCGGTCTCCACGAGCTGGCTCGACCGCGCCGC
>JBEBJC010000068.1:0-16031 GCA_040080105.1 Myxococcota bacterium | reverse complement strand
GTCGGTCGATACCGGCGTGAGGGCGAACGCCGAAGCGCCGAGGTCGGACGAGGTACCGGGAGCAGGCCAGGCGGCGGATCCGGTCCAGCGACAGCCCGATCCTTCGGAGGCCCCGTCCGCCGATCCTGCCCGGAACTCCGAGCCCACCGCCGAGTCGTACCCCGAGCGGGGCGCGGGGGCGACCAGCGTGCCTCAGGCCGACCAGGAGGACGAGGCCAGGGATTTGCTCGACCTCGACGCGAACGGCGCGCCGGTGTCACTGCCGCCGTTCCAGCTTCGCCCGTCGCTCACCCGCGAGGCGGGCAGAGTGCCGGCCCCGGACGGCGCGGAGATCGACGATCTGTCCAGCTCGCCGCCGCCCCAGCTCCTCCGCGGAGAGGAGTACCGCGAGGAGCTCACGCTCGACGAGCTGCGGACCCCACAACGTCAGCAGGCGCCCGTCGAGGCGATGGTGGTGGTGGAGGACGAGCCGACCGAGGAGGCCGATCCCACTGCCGGCCTGTTGGACGAGGAGCTCGAGGACATCGAGGTCGACGCGTACTCCGGCCCGCCGCCGATGACCCTGGAGGAGGCCGAGCTGGCCGCCGACGCTGGGGTGTTGTGGGAGGAGGTGTGGACGCCCGAGCCCCTGCCGGACGTGGCGTCGGACGAGACGACGACCTGGGTCGTGCTGGTCGACGCGGGCGGGGTCGGCGACTACCTCGCGACCTTGCTCGAGGCGAGCGGGAACCGGATCGTGCGGGTGCTGCACGAGGCGCCGTACCCGCGGGAGGACCGCACGCTGTTCGTGCCGGATCCGACCGAGCCGTCGGCGTTCGAGATCGTGGTGGAGGCACTCGGGACCGTCCACGGCGCGGTCCGCATCCTCCACTTGTGGGCGCTCGACGCGACCGACGAGCCGAGCGCCGACGCGAGCGGAGGCTGGGCCGGGATCGTCGGGTTGGTGCAGGAGCTGCGCGCGCAGTCGGTTCCCGCGCGGCTCCACTTGGTGACCCGCGGCGCGTTCCGCCCCCCGGACACCGCCAGCGGCCAGACGCTGGGCGCGATCTGGGGCCTCGCGCGGCTGCTCGCGGTCGAGGTCCCGTTCCTGTTCGGCGGGATCGTCGACCTCGACCCCGACGACGAAGACCCGGACGCGCTGCTGCGCCACCTCCTGGGCGGTGGGACCGACGCTCAGCCGGTGGTGGTCGGCGCCCCCCGCGCCCGGCAGGAGTACCAGCTGCGCGCCGGCGCAGAGCGGCTGCGTCGCGCGGTCCGACCGGTCACCCGGGTGCCGGTGACCACCACCGAAGTCGCCACCGACGGGCCGTGGGTCATCGCCGGCGACGTGGACGGAGCGGCGCTCGAGCTGGTCCAGTGGCTCGTGTCGCGCGGCGTGACCAAGGTGTTCCTGATCGGGTCGCAACCGCCCCCTCCGGACGTGCTGCGCGGCGTGCTCGAGCTGCAACGCAAGAACGTCGGCTGCATCGTGGTGCGGGCTGATCCTGCCGATCCGAAGGACGCGGGCCAGGTCCGGTCCCGGCTCGCGCGCGAAGGGTCGGTCCGGGGCGTGGTGCTCCGGGTCGCAGCCACGCCTTGCTCGCTGCAGGAGCTCGACCTGAACACCGCGACCCCGGCGTTGAACCGGGCCACCGCGATGCAAGCCCTGCTGTGGGAGCTCGCCCCGTCCGCGGCGCGGTGGATCTGGGCCGAGGGCCGCTCGTTCGACGGCGCGCCGGGCGGCGGCGTCGCTGCCATCGCGGGCGAGGCGCTCACCGCCGCGATCCGCGTCCCGGGCGCAGCTGGCGCCGCGCTGCACACCGGCCCGTCGACCGAGCTGTCGAGCGGCCAGGCGGTGCGGTTGATGTCCCGGCTCGGACCGGCGGGCGGCGTGCACGGGGTGTGGCGCGGCAAGGGGACAGACACTCCACCGCCGGCACCGCGAAAGTCCTGACCGCGACCAGGCTCGCTCGGAGCCCGGTGGGCGGGTAGGAGGGGATGGTTCGCGCACCTCCGGGTGCGTGGGTTCGCTCGGCCATCGCCGAGTTCGATCGTTCGGTGGGGGGTGGCTCCCGCCGCGGAGCTCTCGACCTCATGAGCACAGAGTCGGGCGGGGACGATCTGCCGCCGCTGAAGAAGGCGCTGCTGGCCGTGAGCCAGCTCAAGTCGAAGATCGACGACCTGTCGCGCGGTCCGATCGCGATCGTCGGCGCGGGGATGCGGTTCCCGGGCGGCGTGCGCGACCTCGAGTCGCTGTGGCGGTCGCTGCGGGGCGGCGTCGACGCCGTGGGCCCCGTGCCGCCGGATCGGTGGGACGTGGACAGCTGGTACGACCCGAACCCCGACGCGCCGGGCAAGACCACGGTGCGCGAGGCGGGGTTCGTCGACGACCTGGCGTCGTTCGACGCCGCGTTCTTCGGGATCAGCCCGCGGGAGGCGCTCGAGCTCGACCCCGCGCAGCGGCTGCTGCTGGTCACCGCGTGGGAGGCGCTGGAGGACGCCGCGATCGCACCGGACGGGCTCGAGCGGTCGCCCACCGGCGTGTACGTGGGCCTCGGGTTGTCCGACTACGGTCGCCGGCACTTCCTCGGGCCGGATCCGTCCCGGATGACCGCCTACAGCGGCACCGGGACGTTCCTGTCGGTCGCCGCCGGCCGGATCAGCTACACGCTCGGGCTGCAGGGCCCGGCGATGACGGTGGACACGGCGTGCAGCTCGTCGCTGGTCGCGATCCACCTCGCGGTCGAGGCGCTGCGCCTGGGGCAGATCGATCTGGCGCTCGCCGGCGGGGCGAACGTGATCTGCGCGCCCGAGCCGAGCGTGTACTTCTCGAAGCTCGGCGCCACCAGCGCCGACGGCCGGTGCAAGACGTTCGACGCGTCGGCGGACGGGTACGGCCGCGGCGAGGGCGCGGCGGTGGTCGCGCTCGAGCGGTTGGCCGACGCGCTCGCGAACGGGCGGCGGATCCTCGGGGTGATCCGCGGGACGGCGGTGAACCAGGACGGGCGCAGCAACGGGTTGACCGCGCCGAACGGCGCCGCCCAGCAGGCCGTGGTGCGAGCGGCGCTCGCGAACGCCGGGTTGACCCCCGCCGACGTTGGGTACGTCGAGGCGCACGGCACCGGCACCCCGCTCGGTGACCCGATCGAGGTCGACGCGCTGAAGGCGGTGTTCGCCGGCCGCGGAGGCCCGCTGCACCTCGGCTCGGTGAAGACGAACTTCGGGCACCTCGAGACCGCGGCCGGGGTCGCCGGCCTGCTGAAGATCGTGGCGGCGGCCACCCACGGCGAGTTCCCGCCCCACCTGCACCTCCACACGATGAACCCCCGGATCGATCTGCGCGGGACGCGGATCACGGTGAACACTCAGGCCGAGCCGTGGCCGGGACCCACCCGGATCGGCGGGGTGTCCGGGTTCGGGTTGTCCGGCACCAACGCACACGTGATCGTCGAGGGGCCGCCCGCGCCGACCGTGGTGGAAGGCGGCGAGCGCGCGGCCCACGTGATCCACCTGTCGGCCCGGTCCGAGCCCGCCCTGCGGGCGCTGGCGGCGCAGTGGTCGGCCGCGGTCCCGGGGCACGCGCTCCGCGACGTGGCGTACACGTCGGTGGTCGGTCGGGCGTCGTTGCCGATCCGCCTGGCGGTGGTCGCCACCGACCCACACCAGGCCGCCGCCCGGCTCGCGTCGTTCGGCCGAGGTGAGGAGTCCCAGGGCGTCGCCCGCGCCGAGGTCCGGCGGTCGACCGCGCCGCAGGTGGTGTTCCTGTTCACCGGCCAGGGCGCGCAGCACGCCGGAATGGGCCGGCGGCTGTACGAGACCGAGCCCGCGTTCCGCGCCGCGCTCGACCGGTGCGCCGCAGCGATCGATCCGCTGCTCGGCCGTTCGCTGATCGAGGCGATGTTCGCCGAGGGTCAGGGGCTCGACGACACGGCGCTGACCCAGCCGGCGCTGTTCGCGCTCGAGGTGTCGGTGGTGGCCGCGCTGCGGGCGCGCGGGCTCGAGCCCGACCTGCTGCTGGGGCACAGCGTCGGGGAGATCGCCGCGGCCCACGTGGCCGAGGTGCTGTCGCTCGCCGACGCCGCCCGGCTGGTGGTCGAGCGGGGCCGTCGGATGTCGGCGCTCCCCCGAGACGGCTCGATGGCGGCGATCTTCGCCGACGAGGCCTCGGTGCGCGCCGCGGTCGCGCCGCACGCGACCTGGGTCGACGTGTCGGGCATCAACGGCCCGACCGAGATGGTGATCTCGGGCCGCACGGCAGAGGTCGACGCGATCGTCGCCGGGTTCGAGGCGAGCGGGGTCCGGGTGCGGCGGCTCACGGTGAGCCACGCGTTCCACTCCCCGGCGATGGAGCCGATGCTCGACGGGTTCGAGGCGGTCGCTCGTTCGTTGACCTTCGGTCCGCCCCAGATCGCGGTGGTCTCGAACCTCGACGGCGCCGACGCAGGCGTGCGGCTGATGGAGCCCGGGTACTGGCGCCGCCAGGTCCGGCAGGCGGTCCGGTTCGCCGACGGCGTCCGCACCGCGCTCGCAGGGGGACCGACCGTGTTCGTGGAGGTGGGCCCGCGCCCGGTCCTCGCGGCCATGGCGAGCCGCGTGGGGGAGGGCCTCGCGTTCCTCGGGGCGCTCCACCCCGACCACGACGACGCAGAGCAGTTCGCGGGCGCGCTCGGCGCTGCGTGGGCACACGGGGTCGCCTTCGACGGCGCGGCGCTCGCCGGCGTGGGCGCGGTGGTCGCGCTGCCGACGACGGTGTGGCAGGGGGAGCGGTACTGGCTCGAGCCCGCGGCTCCAGCGGCGGCCAACGTCCTGGGTGACGCGGTGCTCGAGGTGGCGTGGCGCCCACGGGCGGCCGAGCCGCGGCCAGTGAGCGGGCGGTGGGCGGTGGTGGGCGACGACGCGCTCGCGGCGGCCCTCGCCGCGCGGGGTGCGACCCTCGTGGCCCCCGAGGCGGCCGAGCGGGTGGTGTACGCCCCCGCGGGCGACGATCCGGTCGAGATCGCGTGGACCGCGGCCACGCTGTGTCGCGGTTCGGCGCGGGTGCAGTTCGTGTCGGACGCCGCCGCCCGGCCCGGCACCGCCGTGCTGCGCGGGGTCGGCCGGACCCTCGCGGCCGAGCGGCCCTCGGCGTGGGGCGGGCTCGTCGACTCCGACGGCACCTCGGTCGACGCGGTGGTGGATGCGCTGGCGACCGACGACGGCGAGGACTGGGTCCAGCTGCGCCAGGGCGTGCGGCGGGTCGCGCGGCTGCGCCGCTCGGTCGCGGCGTTCCGGGGCGAGCCGCTCGAGCTGGCCGAGGGGGCGGTGTTGGTCACCGGCGCGTTCGGCGCGCTCGGTCGGCGGATCGCCTCGTGGCTCGCCGACCGCGGCGCTCGGCACCTGGTGCTGGTCGGGCGCACCGGCGCGTCCACCGCGGAGGCGGCCGCGCTGGTCGCCGCGCTCGAGCGCAAGGGCGTCACCGTCGACGTGCGGAAGGCCGACGTGGCCAACGCCCGGTCGATCGGGCCCGTGGTGTCGAAGATCGCCGATCTGATCGGCGTGGTGCACGCCGCCGGCACGAGCGACGACGCCCGGCTCGAGGAGCTGGACCAGGCCAGGTTCGACGCGGTCCTCGGCCCGAAGGTCCGCGGCGCGCGGATCCTGCACGACAAGACGCTCGATCGGTCGCTGAAGTTCTTCGTGGTGGTGTCGTCCGCCGCGGGGGTCCTCGGGGTGCCCGGCCAGGCGAACTACGGCGCCGCCAACGCCTTCCTGGACGCGTTCGCGTCGTGGCGGCGCGCGAACGGCCTCCCCGCGACCAGCGTCGCGTTCGGGCCGATCGACGGCGTGGGGATGGCGGAGCGGGCGCCAGCGGTGGTGCAGGCCCAGTGGGCGCGCGAGGGGGTCGAACCGCTGCTGGTCGACGACGCGCTCGCGGCGCTCGGGCAGGTGGTGAACGGGGCCCGCCCGTGGGTGGTGGTCGCCCCGTTCGACTGGGCGAAGTGGCGGGTCGGTCGCGTCGGGCACCTGGCCGACGAGCTCGTGGCCTCGGTGGCGCCCGGCGCCCAGCCGCCCGTGGCGGCCGTCGCGACCACCTCGCTGGTCGCGGAGCTCCGGGCCGCGCCGGCCGGCGCGCGGCGGACGATGGTGGTCGAAGCCGTGCAGCTCACCGCCTCGCGGGTGCTCGGCTACCCGGCCGAGCGGCGGATCGGCGCCAAGGATGGGTTCTTCGACGCCGGGATGGACTCGCTGATGGCGATGGAGCTGCGCGCGCGGCTCCAGACCGCGATCGGGGCAGACCTGTCGGCCACGCTCGCGTTCGATCACCCGAACGTCGAGGCCGTGGCGGGGGCGCTGCTCGAGCAGCTCGGGTTCGGGGCGGCTCCCGCCGCGGCGGCTGCGGCTGCCGTCCGAGACGACGCCGAGCCGGTCGCGATCGTCGGGGTGGCCTGTCGGCTCCCGGGCGGGGTGAACGGGCCGGACGGGCTGTGGGAGCTGATCGAGCGGGGCGGGGACGCGATCACCGAGGTCCCGCCCGACCGGTACGACGTGAACCGGTACTACGATCCGACGCCGGGCACGCCGGGCCGCACCTACAGCCGGTTCGGCGGGTTCGTCGATGGGCTGCAGGACTTCGAGCCCGCGTTCTTCGGCATCTCGCCGCGGGAGGCGAACAGCCTCGACCCGCAGCAGCGCCTGCTGCTCGAGTGCACCTGGCACGCCCTGGAGGACGCCGGCATCGCGCCCGACAGCCTCGCGGACACCCGGACCGGCGCGTACGTCGGCATCGGGCCGTCCGAGTACTGGCACCGGTTCGACCCGACCGTCGACGAGGTCGACGCGTACGCCGCCACCGGCAACGAGA
Source organism: Myxococcota bacterium (assembly GCA_040080105.1). Taxonomy (GTDB): domain Bacteria; phylum Myxococcota_A; class UBA796; order UBA796; genus JACKER01. Next base: position 9,211 of record JBEBJC010000068.1, on the reverse strand, counting down.
CGAGCTTCGCCGCGGGGCGGGTGTCGTACGTGCTCGGGTTGCAGGGCCCGTCGATGGCGGTGAACACCGCGTGCAGCTCGTCGCTCGTCACCGTGCACCTCGCGGTGCGCGCGCTGCGCGAGGGCGCGTGTGATCTGGCGGTGGCCGGCGGCGTGAACGCGATCGTCGGGCCCGAGCACACCGTGTGGATGGCGATGCTCCAGGCGCTGTCCCCCGACGGACGGTGCAAGACGTTCGACGAGCGAGCCGACGGGTACGTCCGCAGTGAAGGCTGCGGGATGATCGTGCTCAAGCGCCTGTCCGACGCCGTCCGCGACGGCGATCGGGTGTACGCGGTGATCCGCGGCACGGCGGTGAACCACGACGGCGCGTCGAGTGGCCTCACCGTCCCGAACGGGCTCGCGCAGCAGCAGGTGATCCGGTCGGCCCTGGCCGACGCCGGCGTCGCCCCGTCGTCGATCGGGCTGGTCGAGTGCCACGGCACCGGCACCCGCGTCGGTGATCCGATCGAGGTCCGCGCGCTCGGCGCGGTGTTGTGCAAGGACCGACCGGCCGACCAGCCGCTGTTCCTGGGCGCGGTCAAGGCGAACCTCGGCCACCTCGAGGCGGGCGCCGGCATCGCCGGGCTGCTGCGGGCGGTGCTGGCGATCCGGCACGCAAAGGTACCGCCGATCGCGCACTTGAACCGTCCGAACCCCGCGCTGCCGCTGGGTGAGTACCCGGCGATGCAGCTCCCCACCTCGGTGGTGCCGTGGCCGTCGGACGGACCGCGGCGAGCGGGGGTGTCGTCGTTCGGCATCTCCGGCACGAACGCCCACGTGATCCTGGAGCAGGCGCCCGAGCCCGCGCCGATCGACCGCACCACCCCCCGACCGGCGACGGTGGTCACCCTGACCGGGCGCACCCCCGAGGCGGTGCAGGCGCTCGCCCGCGCGCTGGCGGAGCGACCCGCGGCGCTGGCCGACGTGGCGTTCACCCAGAACACCGGCCGGGCCCAGCTGCGCACTCGGGCGGCGGTGGTCGCGTCGACCGAGGCGGAGCTCCGCCAAGGCCTGGCGCGGGTCGCCAGCGGCGCCACCCCGTCCACCACCGCGGGCGACCGGCCCCGCGTGGTGTTCCTGTGCACCGGCGCCGGTCCCCAGGCGGTCGGGATGGCGCGCGCGCTGTACGACGCCGACCCCACGTTCCGCGCCGCGCTCGACGCCGCGGCCCGCGCTGCCGACCCGGTGCTCGACCGGCCGCTGCTCGACGTGATCTACGCCGCCGACGCGGCCAGCTCACCGCTGCACGATCTGGCCTACACCCAGCCCGCGATGTTCGCCATCGAGTGGGCGATGGCGGCGCTGTGGGCCGAGTGGGGGGTCCGCCCCGACGCGGTGATCGGTCACTCGACCGGTCAGTACGTGGCGGCGTGCCTCGCCGGGGTGTTCGACCTCGAGGCCGGGATGCGGCTGATGGCCGAGCGGGCCCGGCTGATGTCCGACGAGCCGAAGATCGGCGAGATGGTCGCGTGCTTCGCGTCCGAGGACCGGATCGCCGCCTATCTGCGCGGGCACGAGCACGAGGTGGGGCTGGCCGCGATCAACGGCCCGGCCGAGGCGGTGATCAGCGGCCGCAAGACGGTGGTCGACCTGATCGCGGGCCGGATCGAGGCCGACGGGATCGAGGTCCGGCGGCTGAACATCAGCCACGCGGCGCACAGCCCGCTGATGGACCCGATCCTCGATCGGTTCGAGGCGAGGGTCGCGGCCACGGCGATGTCTGGCCCCGCGGTGCCGCTGTTCGAGAACGTCCACGGGCGGATGGCCGGGGCCGAGATCACCACCCCGGCGTACTGGCGCGAGCACATGCGCGCCCCGGTGCGGTTCTACGCCGGCATGCGCTCGCTCGTCGATCAGGGGTACCGGGTGTTCCTCGAGATCGGCAACCACCCTACGCTCGCGGGCGCAGGGGCGCGGTGCGTCGAGGATCTCGACGAGCCCGCGGTGTTCCTGCCGTCGCTCCGCCGCGACCGGCCGGACTGGGAGCAGCTGCTGGAGACGGTCGGGCGACTGCACGGGCTCGGGGTGGCGATCGACTTCCGCGGGTTCCACCTGCGCGCGCCCGGCGCCCGGGTGGCGCTGCCCGGCACCCCGTTCGTGCGCAGGCGCCACTGGGTCGAGCGGGTCGACCGGCGCCCTGAGCCGACGGCGGGCGCGGGCTGGACCTACGCCGAGCGGTGGGTTGCGGTGCGGCCGAACGTCGACGCGTTCGGCGCGCGCGGTGATCGGCCCCTGCTCGTGTTCACCGACGCGACCGGGGTGGGCGAGGGGCTGGCGAAGCGCCAATCCCGCCCGGTGGTGCTGGTGCGCCCTGGCGCGGGCTACTCGTGCGCCGAAGGGCGCGCCACGGTGAACCCGTTCGATCGGGGCGACCACGCGCGCCTGCTGGCCGAGGTCGGGCCGGCGCACGTGGTGCACCTGTGGGCGCTCGACACCTCGGACGAGGGCAGCCCGACCGACGCCGCGCTGCCGGCGGTGGTGTCGGCCACCCACACCCTGCAAGTGGCCGCCGGAGCCGCGGTGTGGCTCGTGACCCGCGGCGCGTGTGGGGTCCACCCGGGCGAGTCGCCGAACGTGCGGCAGGCGCCGATGACCGGGCTCGGGAACACCGCGGCGATCGAGCTCGCGGACACGCCGGTGGTGCGGATCGATCTCGACCCGTCCGACGCCGATCCGGTGCTGCACCTCGAGCTCGCGCTGAACACGGGCCTGGTGGAGGATCAGCTCGCGGTGCGCGCCGGGAAGCACTACGCCCGGCGGCTGGCGCGAGTCCCGTCGACGGGCTCCGCTGAGCTGCAGATCACCGACGGGACGTACCTCGTGACCGGCGGGCTCGGCGCGCTCGGCCGTCGGATCGGGGAATGGCTGGTGGCGCAGGGCGCGGGCGCGGTGGTGCTCACCAGCCGTCGACCGGTGGAGCCGTCGGTCCTCGGGTTCGAGCCCAGTGAGCGCCGGGTGGTGATCTGCGGGGACGTGAGCGACCCGTCGGATCTGCGTTCGGTGCTGGACGAGATCGCGCGGCGCGGGCTGCCGCCGGTGGTCGGCGTGTTCCACGCCGCCGGCCTGCTCGACGACGACTGGATCGGCAACCTCGACCGCGACCGGTTCGAGCCGGTGTGGCGTCCGAAGCTCGACGGCGCGTGGAACCTGGCGCGCGCCCTGCCCGACGTGGGCCTGTTCGTGTTGTTCTCGTCGGCGGCCACGCTGCTCGGGAACCCGGGTCAGGCGAGCTACGGGTCGGCGAACGCGTTCCTCGACGCGATCGCCCGCGAGCGGCGCGCGGCCGGCAAGCACGCGGTCAGCGTGTGCTGGGGTCCGTGGGCCGACGGCGGCCTCGCGACCGACGGGACCTCGCGCCAGTGGGAGAAGAGCGGCGTCCGCCCGATGTCACCGGCCCAGGCGCTCGCCGTCCTCGGGCAGGTCGCGCGCGGGCCGGAGGCGGTGATCGGGGTGGTGGATCTCGACTGGAAGCGGTTCCCGGCCGCGATCCCCCGGATCCCGGCCGCGTTCGCCGACCTGTGGATCCGTCCCGCCGAGTCGGTGGCGATCGCCGACGACGCGCCGGCGGCTCGCCGGACGGTGGTCGACGAGCTCGCGGCGCTCCCGTCGGCGAAGCGCCGCGAGCGGCTCGCCGCGGTGGTGGTCGCCGAGGTCGCCGCGATCCTGGGCGCGGAGGTGTCGGAGGTCGACCGGAAGCTCGGGTTCTTCGACGCGGGAATGGACTCGCTGATGGCGGTGGAGCTGTCGAACCGGCTGAAGGCCCGGCTCGGCCGGAGCTTGCCGGCGACGCTCGCGTTCGACTTCCCGAACGTCGACGGGCTGTCCGACCACCTGCTCGGGCGGCTCGCGCTCACCGAGGCTCCGGCGCCGACGGCGGCGCCCGCCGCGGCCCCGCCGCCGGTGGCGCTCGACGCGCCGATCGCGGTGGTCGGGCTGTCGTGTCGGATGCCCGGGGGGGCCAACGACCCCGAGTCGTTCTGGGAGCTGCTGCGGTCGGGGCGCGATCCGATGCGCGACGTCCCGCCGGAGCGGTGGGACCTGTCCGAGTTCTACGACCCGACCCCGGGCACGCCGGGCAAGATGTACACCCGCCAGGCCGGGTGGATCGACACCGAGGTGGTCGAAGGGTTCGATCCCGAGTTCTTCGGGATCAGCGGGCGGGAGGCCGAGAGCCTCGATCCGCAGCAGCGGATGTTGCTCGAGGTGGCGTACGAGGCGCTCGAGCGCGCCGGGCTGACCACCGAGCGGCTGTACCACAGCAAGACCGGCGTGTTCGTGGGCGTCGGCTCGTCGGGGTACCACCAGCGGTTCCAGCAGCCCGGCGGGCCGCTGTACGTCGACCAGTACGCCGGGACCGGCGCGCTCGAGGCGTTCGTCTCGGGGCGGGTCGCGTACGTGCTCGGCCTGCACGGCCCGAACCTCGCGGTGAACACCGCGTGCTCGTCGGCGCTGGTCGCGCTGCACCTCGCGTGTCAGGCCCTGCGCACGGGCGACGCCGAGGTCGCGCTGTCCGGCGGCGTGCACCTGATGTTGTCGCCCGAGAACTTCGTGTACGTGAGCCAGCTCAAGGCGGTGTCGGCGGACGGGCGGTGCAAGACGTTCGACGCCTCCGCCAACGGGTACGGCCGCGCGGAGGGGTGCGGCGTGCTGGTGCTCAAGCGCCTCGCCGACGCAGAGCGCGACGGAGACCCGGTGCTCGCGGTGATCCGCGGCACGGCGATCGGCCACGACGGGCCGTCCTCGGGGCTCACCGTCCCTTACGGCCCGGCGCAGGTCCAGGTGTTGTCCGAGGCGGTGGCGCGGTCCGGGCTGCACCCACACGACGTGAGCTACGTCGAGGCACACGGCACCGGCACGGTGCTGGGCGACCCGATCGAGGTGCACGCGATCGAGGACGTGTACTGCCGCGGGCGCACGGCGGACAACCCGCTGCACCTGGGCGCGGTGAAGTCGAACATCGGCCACTGTGAGGTCGGCGCCGGCGCCGCGTCGATGGTGAAGATGGTGCTCGCGCTGCAGCGGGCCGAGATCCCGCCCCACCTGCACTTCCGCGAGCCGAACCCCGATCTCGAGCTCGGGCGCAACGCGCTGCAGGTCGACTCGGCGCCGACCCCGTGGCGGAGCCCGCGCGGGCCCCTGCGCGCGGGCGTGAGCGCGTTCGGGCTCGCCGGCACCAACGTGCACGTGGTGCTCGAGCAGGCCCCCGCCCGCCCGGCCGATCCACCGGCTCCGACCGACGATCGGCCGATCCACTGGCTTCCGTTGTCCGCTCGGTCCGACGGCGCGCTGCGCGAGCTGGCGCTGCGGTACGCCGACACGCTCGACCGGTCCCCGCTCGCCGATGTCGCGTTCAGCGCGGCCACGACCCGCATCCCGTACGAGCAGCGGCTGACCGTGACCGCGCCCGACGCGGAGACCGCCGCGGCGCGCCTGCGCCAGTGGGCGTCGACCGGTGAGGCGCCGTTCGTGGTGACCCGCACCGCGCCCGGGCGGCCGCCGAAGGTGGCGTTCCTGTTCTCGGGGCAGGGGAGCCAGTACGCGGGGATGGCCGCGGAGCTCGACGCGACCTGGCCGGTGTTCCGCGCGTCGATCGATCGGTGCGCCGCGGTGCTCGACCCGCTGCTCGGCCGGCCCCTGCGCGAGGTGCTGGCGAGTGAGGACGTCCACGACACGACCTACACCCAGCCGGCGCTGTTCGCGCTCGAGGTCTCGCTCGCCGCGCTGTGGCGGAGCTTCGGGGTCGAGCCGGCGGTGTTGTTGGGGCACTCGATCGGCCAGCTCGCGGCGGCCGCGGTGGCCGGCGTGTTCTCCCTCGAAGACGGGCTGCGGCTCGTCGCCGAGCGGGGGCGGCTGATGGGGGCGCTGCCGCGTGAAGGGGCGATGCTCGCGGTGTTCGCCGACGAGGTGACGGCGCGCGAGGTGGTGGCCCCCCACGGCGCGGCCCTCGGGCTGGCCGCGGTCAACAACCCGGGCGAGGTCACCGTCAGCGGCCGCGCCGAAGCGATCGACGCGGTCGAGTCCGCGCTCCGGGCCAAGGGGATCGAGTCGCGCCGGCTGACCGTGTCTCACGCGTTCCACTCGCCGCTGATGGACCCGATGCTCGACGCGTTCGAGGCGGTGGCGCGGACGGTCACCTACGCCCCGGCGCGGCTGCCGGTGGTGTGCAACCTGACCGGCGCGCTCGCCACCGACGCCCAGCTGTCGGACCCGGCGTACTGGCGCGACCTGGTGCGGTCCGCGGTCCGGTTCGCCGACGGCCTGACCACCGCGCACGAGGAAGGGGCGGAGGTGTTCGTCGAGATCGGCCCCCACACGGCGCTGCTCGGGATGGGCCGGCGCACGCTCCCGCACCGGGCGCTCGGCTGGTACCCGTCGCTGCAGCGGGGCGAGCCGGCGCACGAGCGGCTCGTCCCGTCGGTCGGGGCGGTGTGGACCCACGGCGTCCCGGTCGCGTTCGCGGGCAGCGCCGAGCGGGTCGGGTTCGACGGCGGGTGGCGCCGGGCGCGGCTGCCGCTGCCGACCTACCCGTGGCAGCGCCGGCGGGTGTGGCTGGATCTCGAGGAGTTCCCGGGGCGCAAGGCGCTCGCGGGGCAGTGGCTGGTCGAGTCGCGGTGGGAGCCTCGGTCGCCGACCGGGGGCCACGAGGTCGGCTCGTACGTGGTGGTCGGCGCGGGCCCGGAGGCCGAGCGGGTGCGCGCGGCGCTCGCGGCCCGGGGCGACCGGATCCTCGGCGACGATCCACTCGCCGAGGGCGCAGACGCGGTGATCGTCGCCCCGGGGATCCCGGGCGACGGCCTCGGTGCGGACCCGACCGGGCCCGCCGCGGTGGTGCTCGCGGTCGCGCAGAAGCTGGTCGGCCGAAAGGTGTCGCTCACCGTGGTGACCCGCGGGGCGGTGGCGGTCGAGGGGCCGCTGACCCACCCGCTCGCCGCCACCCTGTGGGGGCTCGTGCGGGTGGTCCGGGCCGAGCACCCCGAGCTCCGCGCGATGGTGGTGGATCTCGACGACTCCGATGCTGGGCTGCTCGACGCGGTCGTCGCCGCGGATCGCGAGCCCGAGTGCGCCGTGCGTGGCGGGGTCCGGTACGTGCACCGCCTGGTGCGCGGGGCGTTCACCCAGTCCGGCCCGCCGGCGCTCGACGACGGCGCGATCCTGGTCACCGGCGGGCTCGGCGGGCTCGGGCTCGCCGCGGCGCGGTGGCTGGTCGATCACGGCGCGCGGCACCTGGTGCTGGTCGGCCGCTCGGTCCCGACCGCCGAGGCCGAGGCCGCGCTGCTCGAGCTGCGGACCCGCGGGGTCGAGATCGCGGTCGAGCGGGGCGACGTGGCGGACGAGTCCGATGTCGAGCGCATCGTCGCCGCGATCACCGCCCGCGGCCAGCCGCTGCTCGGGGTGATCCACGCCGCCGGCGTGCTCGCCGACGCCGCGATCCCCCGGCTCGATCCGGCCGCGCTGCGGGCCACGTTCGGACCGAAGGTCCGCGGCTCGTGGAACCTGCACCTCGCGACGAGCCACCTGCCGCTGCGGTTCTTCGTGTTGTTCGCCGCCGGGGCTGGCCTGATGGGCGCTCCGGGCCAGGGGAACTACGCGGCGGCGAACGCGTTCGAGGACGCGCTCGCACACTGGCGCCGGAGCCGGGGGTTGCCGGCGGTGGCGATCGACTGGGGCACCTGGGCCGAGGTCGGGATGGCGGCGCGGGCGGGGGACAAGCTCGCGGCGCGCCAGTCCGAGGAAGGGATGCGTCGCCTGCCGCTGTCGGCCGGTCTCGACGCGATGGGCCGCCTGCTCCAGCACGGCCACGCGCAGGTCGGCGTGCTGAACGTCGATTGGGACAAGCTCGTGGCCACGGTGCACCGGGGAGTGCGCCCGCCGCTGCTCGAGCAGCTCGTGACCGCGCGCGCGCCCGTCGCCGGCCCGGCGGCGTCCGCGGTGGTCGATGGGCTCCCGCCCCTGGTCGCGGCGCTCCGGGGGCGCACGCGCGCCGAGTGGGACCCGATCGTCGAGGGGTTCGTCGAGGAGCGGGCCGCGCGGATCCTGCGGCTGCCCGCCGGCCGGGCGATCGACCGCGGGACGCCGCTGCTCGATCTCGGGCTCGACTCGTTGCTCGCGGTGGAGCTCAGGAACGCGATCACCGACGGGGGGGTCGAGATAGCGGTCGGGCGGGTGATGACCGGCCCGTCGGTGCGTCAGATCGGGCAGATGGTGCTCACCGCGCTCGACGAGCAAGGGCCGCCCGAGGCGGGTCCGGTGGCCGAGGCCGCCGCGGCCGAGCTCACCGCAGCGCCGCCGATCGATCCGATCGTCAGCCACGCGCTGGCGATGGTCCTCGCGGTGGTGCTGGTGATCGGCGCGTACTTCTCGCGCGCGCTGTGGGAGCGCCAGACCACGATCCCGGTCGAACAGGACGGGATCGAGGCGCCGGACGCCCCGCCGCAGCCGGGGAAGAAGGGGAAGAAGGCGCCCCGCTGACGCTCAGCGGGCGACCTCGTAGAACTGGGTGACGCTCTTCCCGTCTCGGATCAACTTCACCCGGTAGTTGTCCTCGCTCTTCACCTTGCCCCACAGCTGGATCAGGTCCATCTGCGAGGTGAGGTCGAAGCCGTTGACCGACTCCACGATGTCGCCGTTCTGCGCGCCCAGCGCGGCGGCGTCGGAGCCCTGTCGCACGCCCACCACCTCGTACCCGCGGTTGCGCTTCTCGACCCCGGCGCCGAGCTCGCTCGGGTTGTCGGTCCAGCTGTTCAGCTGGTTCCGCTGCACCCGCCAGTGGTTGTCGCCCAGGTACTCGATGCCGCGCGCGTCGGGCTTGTCGTCTCCCGGGGGGCCTGGCGACGGCTCGGGGGCAGGCTCCGGCTCGCCCTCGCCCGGGGGCCGGTCGCGGTCGGGCTGGTCCGGGTCCTCGGGGCCGCCCCTGGGCGGGCGCTTGCCACCGCGCCGGCCGCGCCGCCGCTCCGGGTCGTTCGGGTCGGCCGGGTCGATCTCCGCCCCCATCCCTCCGCCGAAGCCGGGGCCGGTGGCGCCGGTGTCGAACAACCCCGCCCCTCCGGTGCACGCGAGCGCGCTCGCGCCGAGCATCCCCAACACGATCGACCGGCGAGTCCTGTCCGAGCCCATTCTCCCCCCGCGCTTTGGACGCTGCGCGCGCCCTCGTATTCTGTCGCAACGTCGCC
>JBEBJC010000924.1:0-3623 GCA_040080105.1 Myxococcota bacterium | reverse complement strand
GGGTTCCTCCGCAGACGCCGCGGAGACCAGCCCCACGGAGACCAGCCAGAAGGACACGAGGATGAGCATCGTTCACCGCACCCTAGCCGTTGCCCACCGGGCGGGTCAACGCCAGAGCGACCCCGAACGACGGATGGGTGGCCTGCATTGTATCGGGTGTTACCCTGGCGGCCGAAGGGGGACCGGATGCGACGGATCGAGACCTACGACTGGTGGCAGGACCTGGTCCTCCAGAAGGACGACCTGTCCTTGCGCGAGCTGGCCGATCGGTTCGACGTGACGCCCGGCGCGATCAGCGCTGCGTTCAAGCGCACCGGCCTGTCGCGCAAGGCCGCGCCGCCCGGTCCGCGGGTGCGCCGCACCGGCGGACGCTCCGAGGCGCAGGACGAGTCGGACGGCCTGCCGCCCGAGGCCGGCGACGCGGCCCGCCCCGGCAGCAAGGACGGCGCGATCCGACCGCTCGCCCACCTGCTCGGTCAGGTGCCGGACGCGGAGGTCGCACAGCGGGCCGGGGTCAGCGTGCGGACCATCGCCAGCTACCGCTCTCGCCACGGACTCGACGGGTACAAGGGTCCCCGCAAACGTGGAGCGGACCGGATGCCACGAAAGTCTCGGATCGACGAGTTCGCTCACCTCGTGGGTCAGGTGCCGGATCGCCAGGTGGCCGAGCAGGCCGGTGTCAGCCTGAACGCCGTGCGCAACTGGCGGATGCGACACGGAGTCACCGCGGGCGGACGGGTCGACGCCGATCGGTCTCCGAACCCGGTCTCGCGGGGCTCGTCGGCGCCTCACGGCGGCCACGGCGCGTGGAAGGTGACCGCGCCGGGCCTGGTGAAGGTGGTGGTGGCGCCGTCGCTGACCGACGCCGCGAACCGCGCGCAGGAAGCCGGGATCGGCACCGTGCTGTCGCTCGAGTGGATCGGCGAGGTCCTGTAGCCACGGGTGGTCACGCCCGCGGGGCGCGGGCCCTACAACGCCGAGGTCAGGTCGACCCGGATCGAGAACGAACCGTTGTCGGTGGTGAGCGCGGTGCCCAGCAACCGGCGGCCGGCGTCGCGCACCTCGACCACCGCGAACGGCTCGGGCTCACCGTCGAGCACCACCTCACCATACACGATCTCACCCATGCGGAGTTCGACCGGGATCGGTCCTTCGATCCCGGACGGATCGACCGAGAACCGCGTGCTGGCCAGCGCAGCGCGGTCGGACGGGGGGGACGTCTCGCAGGTCAGCGGGACGTTCGCCACATCGAACGCGAACTGCCCGCCGGGGTTGGTGAACACCTCGAACGCCCGCGCGCCGAACCCGATCTCGCGGCACAACACGTGGGCGGAGCCGATCCCACCCTCGCCGGCCTGGGTGACCTGGCCCGTCACCTCGACCAACGGCTCGAGCTGCACGGTGGGGAGCTCGGTGAACGCCTCGAACGCGGGCACACCTTCGAGGCGCAGCGGGGTGTGCGAACGGCCGCGGCCCTCCGACGGAAGCACCTCCACCGTGTACCGGCCGGGGAGCACCGCCGAGTAGAAGAACCCGTCGGAGTTCACCCGCACTTCGGTGGACCACGACACGTCGAGCCCGTCGAACCCGTCGAGAGACTCGGCGACGAGGCGGACCGTGGCGTCCCGGGCGGGTCCTCCGTCCGACTCGTCGACCCCCCCGCCGATCTGGGCGTTCGCGATGGGCGGATAGTCGATGTCGAGCATCCGGCCGTCCTCGTCCAGGCCTTCCACCGGGAACGACAACGTGGGGTCGCGGCCGTTGTCGCGGCCGTCACACACCACGGTCCAGGTCCCGCCGGGGGAGACCCGCAGCACGTACACTCCGAGCTCGTCGGTGAGCGCCACCGCCCCGGAAAGGCCGTACTCGTCGACCACGTGGACCCGGGCGCCCACCAGCGGCACCCCCCCTTCGGTGACCCGGCCGTAGATCGGGGCGCCAGCGCCGAGCTCCACGTCTGCGTCGGGCGGTGGATCGAGCACGTCGAACACGCCGCTCAGGAACGGCAGCACCGGGTCGTCGGGCACGACCTGCAGCCGATACCCCGCGCCGGGCACGGCCCACAGCCCGAACCGGCCGTCGTCCTCGTCGGTGGCCACCACGTACGACTGGATCGTCCCAGGGCGCATCAGCTGCACCAGAGCCGACGCGGGCACCTCGTCACCGGGCAGCTCCGCGACGAGCGGGTTCACCGCGAACCCGGTGACCGTGCCCTCCAGGAACACCGGGGAGGTCAACTGCAGCCGGCCCACGCCCACCGCCTCGCGGTCGTCTTCGATCGGGGCCTGCGGGAACGACTGCGGCAGCGCCCGGTACGGCGCGTCCACGTCGTACGACTCGCGGAGCTGCGTCGGCAACACCTCGATCGTCAGCGCGACCTCCCGCGGGGTCAGCGCCGGTGACGACGGCGGCGCGCTGTCGAACAACGCGTTGTCCGCCATACAACCGATCAGTCCGAACGCGAACCACCCGGTCATCCCTCACCTCCCTCGAGGTACAGGCGGAAGGTGACCGTGGCCTCTTCGGCCGAGCCGTCGGGGTCTGCGTCGAGCAGGTGCGCCACCACGCGGGTGTCGTCCAGCGCGGGGTCGAACGCGATCTCGTACGTCGAGAACGCGGTCGTTCCCTGGCGCTCACACGGCTCGATCTGCGGGGGCAGGTCGTCGACCACCCAGAAGCACACGAGCTCCTCGGAGTCGAGGTCCTGACCGATGAACCGCAGGTAGGTGACCGGAGCGAGGGCGATGAGCACCTCCTCGCCACGCGCCACGTCGGGTTGCAGGATCTCGGGGGCCTGGTTCACTCTCACCACCGGCGCGGTGTACAAACAACCGCTACCGAGGAGAGTGCAAACGGCGTACCACACCCCGAGAACGCGTCCTCGGGCGGATCGATGGGAGAGGGTGCGCCCCTCGGCAGCCCCAGACCACGGCACGGGGGTCGCGGTGGGGGTCATCGGGCCCCCTCGAACGTGACCTCGGGCGCGCCCAGGTTGCTCCACCGCTCGGTGGCGGTGCGGCCGTCCGGACAGGTCACGCTGAGCGCCACCGGCCGATCGGGGCGATCGACCTCGACCCGCCAGCCGACAGACTCGAGCGTGCCGACCTCCGAGCCGTTGGTGGACACGAGGCACGCCCCCGGCCAGCTCTTCGCGAACGCCACCCGGGACGGGCGCGGCCGCAGCGTCACCGGCACCACCAGGCGCTCGCCCGAGGTCACCGTGACCTTCTCGACGTGGTCGAAGAACACCGGGGACCGGAGCTCGAGCTCGTAGGTGCCCGCGGGCAGCGGCAGGTCGCTGCGCGTGTCCCCGAGCTTGATGCCGCGGAGGTACACGTCGGCGAGGAAGTCGCCGCTGTTCAGCCGGACCAGCGCGAGGCCCTGATCGGGCGCAGGTGCTGGCTCGGGGTCCGGCCGGGCGCTGGCAGCGATCGCGCGATCCGACGCGACCACCGGCGTGGGGGTGCGCTCGGCCGGGCCGGGACCCACGGGGCGCGGGGGTTCGGGCCGGGGCGACTCGGCGCGCTCCGGCCGGGGCGCGAGCACCCCCACCGGAGCTGGCGGAGCCGGTTCGGGCGCTGCGGCGGGCTCGACCCGCGCGACCACCGGCGCGCCCCGGTCCG
>JBEBJC010000923.1:0-3631 GCA_040080105.1 Myxococcota bacterium | reverse complement strand
GCGGAGGGTGGCCACGAACGACGGGTCGCCGCCCACGTCGGAGAACCCGAGCCCGACCGCGGTGATCGACGGGTCGAGCAGGTGCTCGCACTCCGGGCCGCGGGCCCACGACGCCACCGCCGCCGCGCCGCTCGGCCAGCCCCACCCGAGCGCCTCCGCCGCTGCCCCCGGCGCGCGATCGGCGAGCGTGCGGCCGTCACAGCTCTGGGGGCCGAAGGTGTCCGACAGCGACGAGTCCCACGCGTGCCCGCGCGCCGCGGCAGTCAGCGAGGGGTCGCGCGCGAGGCGCGGCGCGGCGGGACGGGGGCCGCTCGGGCAGGTCGCCCCCGCGGCCCGCAGCGCGTCGATCGCCTCGCCCATCGCGGCCTCGGCCTCGATCCACGGGGCCGGCCACGCGGGCGGACCGCAGTCGACCATACACCCGACCGGGTCTTCCCCGGGGTCACACGCGCCGTTGCCACACACCGCCGCCCGGGTGTCACACTCGGCGCACCACCCGCACCGCTCCCCGCGCCGGCCGCGGCAGGTGTCGTCGGCCACACAGGCGCGCGCGCACGGCCCGCAGTCGACCGGACACACCCCGCAGGTCTCGTCGCCGTCGCACACCAGGTCGCCGCACCCCGGCGGCAGCGCGAGCGGCGTGCTGTCGGCCGAGGTCGGCATCGGGATCGGCGCCGCTGGGCCCGGGTCGGGGATCGGGGGCGGTCGGTCACACGCCGCCCACCACCCGAGCGCGATCACTCGAGGTCGGCACACGCGAGGCGGGTGCCGTCGGCCGAGTGCACGACCATGCTCTGGGCTTCGGCCCGCGCGAGGTGCGTGATCCCGACCGAGCGCTTCGCCACGCCGGTTGCGTCGGCGACGAGCTCGACCCACAGCTCGTTCGCCTCGCCCGCGTCCGGGGTGGCCGGGTCGATCAGGTAGTGGCCGCCGCCGTCGGCGACCCCACAGGGCAGCGCGTGGACGTGTACCGGGTACGCCCCGCCCGGGGTCAGCCCGGACAGCTCGGCGGTCGCGATCGTGGCGCCGTCCCACCGGCGCTCGAGCTTGCCGGTGCCCGCCGGGGTGGCCGGCGCGCCCGGAAGCGCCGTGAACGGGCCGTAGGTCACGCTCGGCAAGTAGCCTGTGCGGGTGAGGTCGGCGCACGCGACCTTCGGCGCGTCGGGGGCGCTGGTGCGGTGCACCACCACCGACGCCGCGTCTTCCCGCAACGCGTGGCTCGCCACGCGGATCGAGGCGGTGGCCGAGCCGTCGGCTCCGACGGCGATCTCCGGCCAGATCTCGTTGGTGGGCAACGTCTCGACCACGGTGGGATCGAGCTTGTAGTGGCCTCCGGCGTTGGTCACGTCACACGGCAGCACGTGGACGTGCGCGGCGTACGTCTCGGTCGGGGTGAGGCCCGACAGCGACAGGTCGACCGTGGTCGAGGTGCTCATCGTGACCTTCGCGGAGCCGGCGATCGTCTCGTCGATCACCTCGTAGTACGCGAACGGCGACACCGTGCCCTCGGCGGTCGACCCTACCGTCTGCTCCGGCAGCAGATCGGCGCACGCGAGCTTGTCGCCGGTGACGGGGTCGTGCACCACCACCGACAGCGCGTCGCCGCGGAGCCCCACGTCGACCGACTTCTCGTACGCCGCGTTGCCGTCCACATCGGGGGTGAACGAGGCCCACACCTCGTTCGGCTCGCCACCGTCGAGGACCGCCGGGTCGATCAGGTAGTGGCCACCGGCCTCGTACTCACACGGCCAGGTGTGGACGTGGGCGGTGTGCTCGGTCGCCGGGGTGAGGCCCGTCACCGACAGCGTGAGGCCGGCGGTCCCGTCGAGGTACCGCACGAGCTGGGCCGCGCCGTACACGCTGGCCACGCCGTCGAACGCCGGCAAGGTGGAGAAGGCGCCCCCGAGGTACGCCCCGACCAGCGGAGCCCCCTCGGGTGGGATCACGTCGCCCGGCCCGACCGGAGCGGTCGGAGTCGAGCCGGTGTCCTCTCCACGCACCAGGCCGCCGGCACATCCGGCCGCACACAGAGCGATCCACTTCATGAGCCCTCCTCCCCCGCCCACCCCCTTTCACATGTTCGAACGCCGTTCGCTACGGGACATCGGCGGACCGTCTCCCGAGGCTCGCCGCGAGCTCCGCCGTGGCGTTCGGTCCCGGCCCGCAGTAGGATGTGGCCCTCACGGGCGGAGCGAGATGGCCAAGCCAGCGACGGGCAAGGCGCGGCGGCGCAGCGCGAACGAGCGGTACCGCCAGGGGTTCTTGTCGCAGGCCGCGACCGAGCTGCGCGAGTTCGCGTTGTTGCTGGCGGAGGAGCCGGACGCCCAAGAGTCGGTCGCGTTCGAGCTGCACCGGCTGGGGGAGACGGCGGAGACGCTCGAGCTGGCGGCGGTGGCGCGCGCCGCGAACGACGCTGCGGACGAGCTCACCAACGCGAACGCCGGGGTGCGGGCGCTGCGGCGGGTGGCGAACGCGATCCGCCACACCGGAGGGCGGCTGCGGTTCGGGCCGCTGATGATCGTCGGCGCGAGCAAGGAGCAGGAGGCGCAGATCCTGGCCGACGCCGAGCTGTGTTGTGAGCCGGTGTTCCTGTTCGACGATCTGCAGGCGTTCGCCTCGGGCCTGCACACCGAGCAGCCGACCGCGGTGGTGTTGCCGGCCGAGGCGACCGACGCGGTGGGCCAGCTCGTGACCCGGGAGAACTTCCCGGTGCTGGTGCACGGGCCGCCCGAGGCGTGGGAGAAACACGCGGCGGCGATGGCCGCCGGCGCACACGGGTTCCTGGTCGACCCGTTCACCCTCGCCGACGTGACGCGCCTCGCGCGGTGGCGCGCGCAGCAGGCGGAGGAGCGGTTCGAGGTGCTGGTGCTCGCCGACCCGGGCGAGGCGTGTGACCAGATGGTCCAGTCGCTGCAGCAGGTCGGGGTGGCGGTGGTCACGTTGTCCGACCCGCGCGAGCTCGCGGGGATCCTCGAGACCGGCACGCCGAAGGCGGTGGTGTTGTCGGCGATCGTGGCGGGGTACCCGGCGTTGCCGCTCGCCCAGCTGGTGCGGTCGCACCCGCGGTGCAACCACCTGCCGATCCTGGTGAGCGGCAGGCCCGACGATCCTGCGGCGCTGCGCGCGATCGGGGTCGACGACGTGATGCGCACCGACGCCCAGCCCCTGCAGGCGGCGCAGCGAGTGCGGGACCGGGTGGTGCGCACGCAGGGCCTCGCGTGGGAGCGAGACCCGGTGACCGGGCTGCCGAACCGGCTCGGGGTGCTGAACCTGCTCGACGCGGAGCTCGCGATCGCGAGCCGGAACGCGTCGGTGTTGTCGGTGGCGCTGCTCGAGGTCGAGGGGCTGCCTACGGCGATCGAGGCGTACGGCGCGGGCGCGGTGCACCACCTCCGCCAGCTGCTGATCTCGGTGTTCCGGGCCCACTTGCGCAGGACGGACGCGTTCGGGGAGCTGTCGGTGGGCGAGCTGCTGGTCGCGATGCCGGGTTGCACGCAGCAGGTCGCGGCGAGGAGGATCGACCAGATCGTGGACCAGTTCGCGGAGCGGGTGAAGGGGGAGCAGCACCTGGCGAACCTGTCGCTCGCGGTGGGGGTGGCGGACACGCTGGAGGGGCTGCGCACGGTGGCGG
>JBEBJC010000922.1:0-3634 GCA_040080105.1 Myxococcota bacterium | reverse complement strand
ACCCCGCAGACCCGCAGGCCGATCGTCGGTTCAACCGAGGCTCGCGCCACCGCGGCTCGGGCATCCGAAAGTAGCCGCAGGTTAGGAGGGCGGCGGAGGGGGCGTGCCCCGTTCGTCGTCGTTCGCCCTAGGGCTGTGCCTGGCGCTGAGCCTCGGCTGCGCGAACCAGTGGCGCGACATCAACGCCGAGTCGTTCAGCGACGCCACGGTCGAGGTCGAGGACCACGTCGCCGCGGGGGCTCCGCGGCGCGACGAGCTGCTCGGGCTGATCGACGACGGGTTCGTCGCCGCGTGGGAGCGGCGGGTCGGGCTGATCGAGGCGCTGGGGTTCACCCTGACGGCCCGCACCACGGTCCAAGACGGCCAGATCTCGCCCGACGAGCTCCAGCAGCTGCGGGACCGCGCCACGGTGTTCTTCGCGGCGCCGGTCACCCCCGAGCGGCGGGCGGAGGTGCTCGCGTTCAAGGCCGCGGTCGACGCGCGCCGCCGGGTCGAGCTGCGCGCCTTGGCGCGGTGACCCCGCGCCGGGGTAAGGCCGTTGCGCGGAGGCGTGATGATTCGGATCCGATTCGAGGACGGCGCGGAGGTCGATCTGCAGGGGCGGGTGCAGATCCACCCGCAGGCCCGCGTTCCGTACCACCTCGCGCTGCCGGCCGGTCAGCCGCCGGGCGCGCCGTTCGAGCGGGTCCTGATCTTCGTCGACGGGGAGCCGCCCGAGGCCGCGCGCAAGCGGCACGGCGCGCACAACGCGATCACCCTGTCGTGGCCGGGCGGGGTCAAGACCTTGCGCCGCGCCCACCTCGGCACCCAGGCCAACCCGTCGCTGGTGTGGATCGAAGAGGAGCAGCCGACTGGCTGACCGAGGCGCGGTGACGCCGGCGCTGGCCCGGCTGGTCGCTGGGTTCCGCTCGGAGCTCGGGTGGCTGGCCGTGGGCGTGTCGGGCTCGATCGTGGCGTCGGGGGCCAACGTGGCGGCGCCGGTGTGGCTGGCGGAGGCGATCGACCGCGACCTGGCCACCGGCGACGCCGACGGCCTCGGCGCGCGCGCCGCGAGCTACGCGGGGGCGGTCGCGGTCGCGCTGCTCGCCACCCTCGGGTCGCGGGTCGCGCTCGAGATCGCGTCGCAGCGCGCCCTGCGGCGGCTGAAGGTCGCGCTGTTCGACCACCTGGTCGAGCACGACGTGGCGTTACACGACCAGATCCCGTCCGGGTCGCTGATCGGGCGGGTCCAGGGCGACGTCGAGGCCCTGCGGATCTTGTTCGTGGAGGTGTTGTTCGCGTTGCCGGCCGACGCGGTGCTGGTGGTGGGGATGCTCGCGGTGACCGAGGCGCGCGCCCACGCGGTCGCGGGGCCGGTGTTCGCAGTGCTCCCCGCGTGGCTCGTGCTGTTCGGGCTGTTCCGGTGGGTCGCGCCGCCGTACTTCCAGCGCCAGCGGGTCGCGGTGTCGGCGCTGACCGGCGCGCTCGCCGACGCGGTGCGTGGGCTGCCGGCGCTGCGGGCGCTCGGGCGGCACCACTGGGTCGCCGCCCGTCTGCGCGACTCGGCCGAGGACGCGCGTCGGGCCGACCTGCTCGCCCAGTTCCAGCCGATCTGGTACTTCAACGGCGCGCAGCTCGTCCGTTCGGTGGCGATCGCCGCGCTGCTGGTGTGGGGAGGCGCGCGGCTCGCCGACGGGACCGCGACCGTCGGGGTGCTGGTGATGGGGTTGTCGTACCTGCGCCAGCTGTTCCAGCCGCTGTTGCGGCTGTCCAACCACCTCGCGACGCTCGAGCGCGCCCGCGCGAGCGCCACCCGGATCGTCGACCTGCTCGACACCCCCCGGCGGGTGGCCGACGCGGCGCGGCCCGTCCCGTGGCCCGGCCTCCGGCAGGCCCTGCGGTTCGAGCAGGTCGGGTTCGCCTACACCCCCGGCACCGAGGTGTTGTGCGCGCTCGACCTCACGGTGCCCGCCGGGACCCGGGTCGGGGTGATCGGCGCCACCGGCTCGGGCAAGAGCACGGTGGTCGACCTCGCGCTGCGGTTCCGCGACCCCGTGTCGGGCCGGATCACCGTCGACGGGGTCGATCTGCGCTCGATCGACCGCGCGTCCCTGCGGGCCCACACCGCGCTGGTGCTGCAGGAAGTGCGGCTGCTGCCGGGGACCGTGCTCGAGAACCTCGGCGGTGACCCGACCCTGGCGAAGAAGGCGCTCGACGCGATCGGGTCGACGTTCCCGCTCGAGCGGGTGATCGACGAGCGCGCCCTGTCGCGCGGGGAGCGGCAGCTGCTCACGTTCGCGCGGGCGCTGGTCGGCGACCCGGAGCTGCTGGTGCTCGACGAGGCCACCTCGGCGGTCGATCCCACCACCGAGCGCGAGGTGCAGCGGGCGCTCGACCAGCTGATGTCCGGCCGGACGGTGCTGGTGATCGCACACCGGCTGCACACCGTGCGCGGGTGCGACACCCTGTACGTGCTCGACCGCGGTCGGGTGGTCGAGCACGGCCCGCCCGCGACGCTGCTCGCGGCGGGGGGTGCGTACGCCCGGCTGGTGCGCGAGCAGGGGGCGGCGTCGTGACCTCCTGGTGGGACGACGTGCGGGTCGTGGCCCGGTGGATGGGGCGGGCGTGGTCGCCCCACCCGGGGTGGCTCGCGCTGATCGTGGGGGTCAGCGTGGTCTCGGCCGGGCTGAACGTGGCGTTCCCGTGGCTGTGGAAGTCCGCGGTCGACGACCTCGGCTCGGGGGAGGTGTCGCCGGGCGCGCTCGCCGGGTGGCTGCTCGCCACCGGGGTGGGGCACGCCGCGGTGTACTTGGGCCTGCAAGGTGCGCGCTCGTACATGAACCGCGAGATCACCCGCATCGCGCGGGTGTTCGCGATCGACCGGCTCGCAGACGCCGACCCGGAGCTGATCGCCTCGTGGCGGGCGGGTGATTGGGTCGCGCGGCTCCACGACGACGCCGACGAGAAGTCGAGCTGGTTCTTGTGCTCCGGGATCTTCCGCGCGTGGGAGGCGGCGCTGGTCGGCGGCGGCGCGTTGGTCGGGGTGGTGGTGACCCAGCCGGCGCTCGCCCCGTGGGCGCTCGCCCCGCTGCCGCTGTTGCTGGTGGCGGTGGCGGTGACCCAGCGGTCGGCCGCGGCGCGGAACCGCGAGGTGCAGGCGGCGGTGAGCGCGACCGCCGACCAGCTGGCGACGACGTTCGGGGCGATCCGCACCGTCCAGGCGGCGCGGCTCGAGGGCGTGGCGCGGGCGCGGTTCGCGGTCGCCACCGAGGCGCAGCAACGGGCCGAGGTCCGCGCGGCGGTGCTGCAGAACGCCACCGGGTACCTGTTCCAGTCGGGGTGGCAGTTCGCGGTCGCCGGGCTGATCTGGTTCGGCGGGCAGGCGGTGCTGCGCGGCGAGCTGACGCTGGGGGCGTTCGTGACGCTCGAGGGGCTGCTGTCGACGCTGGTGTGGCCGATGTTCGACTTCGGGATCCTGGTCTCGCGCCTCCCGGCGACCGCGGTGTCGCTCCGCCGCCTCGACGCGGTGATCGACGTGCCGCTCGCGCCCACCCCGTCCGGTCGGGTCCCGACGGGGGTCGAGCTGCGGGCCGACGCGCTGCATGTCGGGCCGTGGCTGCGCGACGTCACCGTCTCGGTCGGGCCGCGCGAGCGG
>JBEBJC010000921.1:0-3638 GCA_040080105.1 Myxococcota bacterium | reverse complement strand
ACGCCGAGCGGCGCGGCCTGCTCCGGTAGCCCCGCCGCCATCAGGTGTCGCCCGCGCCGCTCGGCGTCGGCCGGGTCGATGCAGGTGGCGCACGCGAGGTGGACGTCGCGCGGGTCGGCGGCGGACCACCCCTCGACCCGTTCGCGCAGGTGGGGGTCGACGAACGCCCACTGGTCCCGCCGACCGTCGATTCGGCGCACGATCCGCGCGCGCAACAGCTCGAACGGCAGCCCGGGCGGCACCGTGGCCCCGAGCGCGGCGGTCACCTCCTGCCAGTCCTCGGCGGTGAACGACGCGCCGAGGGTCGCCGCGACCTGCACCGCGATCCCCCCGTCCCTCCGCCCGGCGACCAGGGCCTCGAGCCGGTCGAGCCCCGGACCGAGCACCCGCGCGTCCACCGAGGGGTCGGACAGCCCGTAGCCCTCCGCGGTCGCCACCAGCGCCCCGCGGCGCGCCCAGTCCTGCACCAGGTCCACCTGGCGCCCGGGGCTGCCGGCGGACAGGCGCACCACCTCCGCCGCGACCCCGGGGGTCAGCGCCAACATCCGGCGCGCGAGCGCGGGGCTGGCCAGCTCCGACAGCGGGCCGAGCTCGATCGACACGTGGCCGGGGCTCGCGCGGGCGATCGCGTCCAGCAGCTCGTGCTCGGTCGGGCGATCCACCAGCGCCACGTCGTCGACCGTGAGCACCCACACCGACGGCGGCAGGCGGCGCGCGTGCACCAGCGCGAGCAGGCACTCGAGCGACGGGTCGCCCCAGTGCGCGTCGTCGAGGATCACGATCGGCACCCGCTCGGCAGCCACCGCGGCGATCGCGTCCCCGACCGCCTCCCACCACGGCCGTCCGCCGGGGGTCTCCGCGAGCGGCCCGTGCACCAGCAGCGACGCCGTGTCGCGCGCCGCGATCGCGTCGAGCCCGCGCGACTGCAGCCGGTGCCCGAGCTCACTCTCCGCGTCGGCCGAGCGCGGGTCGGACGGGAACGTGGCCCGGAGCGCTCCGACGATCCCGTCTCCGGCGGCCCGCTCGAGCCCGTGCCCCGCCTCGAGCGGCAGCCCGAGGCCGAGCTCGTGCGCCCGGATCCCCAGCCACCGCGCGAGGCGGGACTTGCCGACCCCAGGGCCGCCGCGCACCGTCACCACCCGGACCTCGCCGGCGTGCGCCGCGAGCAGGGCGTCCCACAGCTGCTCGCGCTCGCGGGTGCGCCCGACGACGGGCGGGGTCCGCACCGCGGCGAGGCCGAGCCCCACCAGCGGGGACACCTCCGCGGCGCCCTCGTGCTCGGGCACGCGCCAGTCGGGCACCGGTTGATCGACGTGTGCCCCGTCGAGGTCGACGAGCTGCGCCGACGCGTCGGCGGCGAACCGGATCCGGTGCTCGGGGTCCTTGTTCAACAGCCGCCGGACCCAGCCCTCGACCCCGGGCGGGACGTCGAGCCGGAGCGCGAACGGGCCCGGGTCGGCGAACAGGTGCGCCTTCAGCACCTGGGTCGACGAGCCGCTGGCGGCGAACGGGGCCGCCCCGGTCACGCACCTCCAGGTGAGGCACCCGAGGGCGTACAGGTCGGTCCACGGCCCGAGCTCCTCCCACCGGCCGCGGACCTGCTCGGGCGCCATGAAGTGGGGCGTGCCGCGCACGAAGTCGTCGTCCGGGTCGGCCGGGCCCACCAGGCCCATGCCGAAGTCGCCGAGCTTCGCGCCCGTCCGCCGGCCGCCGAACAACACGTTGTCGGGCTTCAGGTCGAGGTGCAACACGCCGCGCGCGTGGGCGTGCGCGAGCGCGTCGAGCAGGTCGAGCAGCACGCTCCGCAGCTCGTCCCAGTCGAGGTGGGGCAGGCGCTGGCGCAGCGACCCGCCGTCGGCGAGCTCCATCGCGTACCACGGGGTGCCGGCGACGAGCCGCCCGTCCGACGCGTCGGCGGTGGCCGAGTCGACCTTGCCGAGGTCGAACACCTGGATCACGTGGGGGTGATCGAGGGCCACCACCGCGCGGACCTCCGCCGCGAGGTTGTTCCGGACCGGTCGGCGCTCCGGAGACACGCGGACCACCTTCACCGCCGCTGGCGCGCCGGTGGGCTCGTGGATCGCGTGGTACACCGTGGCCGTCCCCCCCGATCCCAGGGGCGCGCCCAGCGCGAACGGACCCAGCTTGACCGCAGGGGGCACGCCCGATTGTACCGGAGTACGGGGTCGGGGTGCACGGCCTGGTCGACGCCCACACCCACCTGGACTTCCCCGAGTTCGACGCGGACCGCGGCGAGGTGGTGGCGCGGGCGCGCGCGGCCGGGGTCGAGCGGTTCGCGATCTGCGGGTCGGATCACGAGCGGTGGGACCACACGGTCGCGGTGGCGCACCAGCTCGGCGCGGTCGCGTGCCTCGGGGTGCACCCGTGGTCGGCCGCGGGGCTCGACGACGCGGCGCGGTGGGTCGACGAGCTGCGGGCGCGCGCGCCGAAGGTGGTGGGCGAGATCGGGCTCGACGCGCTGTGGGCCCCCGACGATGCCGCGCGCGACCGCCAGCGGCGACTGTTCCGCGACCAGCTCGCCTTGGCGCGGGAGACCGACGCGCCGGTGGTGCTGCACTGCGTGCGCGCCTACCCCGAGCTGCTCGCGTGGCTCGAGCGGGACGGGGTGCCCGCCGCCGGTGGGATGGTCCACGCGTGGTCTGGGCCGCCCGACCAGGTCGAGCGGGCGCTGCGGCTCGGGCTCGCGGTGTCGTTCGGGCCGATGGTGCTGCGCGACCGCGCGCGCAAGGCCCGCGGCTCGGTCGCGCGGGTGCCCGACGATCGGCTGTTGGTGGAGACCGACTGCCCCAACATGTTGCCCCCTGGGGAGACCCGCGGCGAACCTGCGCACCTCGCGCGGGTGGTGCGCGAGCTCGCCGCGCTCCGCGGGCAGCAGGCCGAGCACGTCGGACAGGTGACCGCGGCGAACGCGTCGCGGGTCCTGCGGTTCCCGAGCGCTTGAGGGCCCGCCCGGATCGTTTGTTGTTCGGCAGGCCGGAAGCGTTATCCCGGACGCCTGGGGGTACCATGTCGCAAGCTCCGGTCCGGCGCATCGCGCTCGCCACCGACCTCAAGGACCACAGCGCCGCGCTGTTCGGTCACTGCCTCGCGCTCGCCCTGCACGCCCGCGCCGAGCTGTTCCTGGTGCACATCATCGACGGGGGCCTGGCCGAGACCAGCTGGCGCGACCTGCCCACCGTGCGTTCGCTGGTGGAGAAGTGGGGCGCGGTGCGGCCCGAGGCCACCGCCGAGGAGTTCGCCGCGCTCGGGATGCGGGTGCACCCGCTCGACTACGCGCCCACCGACGGCGACACCCGCCTCGCGGTGCTGCGCCGGGTGGCCGACCTGAAGCCCGACCTGGTGGTGATGGGAACCCACAGCCGCCACGGGTTCGACCGGATGATGATGCCGTCGGTGTCGGAGGACGTGGTCCGCGACGTGCACCGCGCCACCTTGTTCGTCCCCGCCGAGTCGCGCGGGTTCGTCGACCTCGACACGGGCCGGATCGGGATCCGGCGGGTGATGATCCCGATCTCGTCCGAGGTGGCCCAGCAGCCGCTGATCGACGAGCTCACCCGGCTGCTCACCGCGTTCGACGTGGGCACCTGCTCGTTCACCTTCGTGCACGTGGGGTCGGA
>JBEBJC010000920.1:0-3641 GCA_040080105.1 Myxococcota bacterium | reverse complement strand
GGCAAGCTGACCAGCTCCGTCGCCACGCTCTTTGAGGGGCCGAGGGCCTCCGACAACCCGCTCGCCGACACGCCTGGCGCCCGGCTGCGCGCGCCTCTCGATCCCGCAGAGCCGCACCTCCTGCTCTCGGCCGAGGCGATCGCCTGGCAGCTGCGACAGCTCGAGCTCTCTGCGCTGGCCGCCGAGCAGGTCTCCGCAGACGCGGCGGTCAGCCTCGCGTTCCGCCGCGATCGATCGTGCAGGCACCTGACCCCGGCGGCGTTCGGGTGGGTGTTGGCCCACCGGTCGCTCGACCCCCTCCGCCGGCGGTCGCTGCTGGAGCGGATCGACCGGACCGGGCTCCCGGGCTTGGTGGACGCGATCGCCGCCGATCTCGCGGATCCTTCGTCCAAGGGGTTCGGCTCGCTCCCGGTGCACGGTCGGCTGACGGCCGACGAGCTCGAGGCCCTGGCCGCCGCGCGCCCGGCGCTCGCGACCGAGCCCACGTGGGTCGAGCAGAGGCTCGCTCGCCTCGCGCCCCCGGCCACGGTGGACCTCGAGCGCGATCCTGCGGCGCAGCGGGCGCACCTCGACGCCCTGTGGGACCGGGTCGAGCGGTTGCCGCCCTCGTTCGCCTCGCTGCGCGCGCACGTGGCGTACCACCGGCTCGCGTGGGATCACCGGGCCGGGGTGATCGATCGCGGCCACCTGCTCGCGTACCTGTCCGTCCCGCGGCGGGTCGGGTACGCGCGGACCGACTGGCTCGCCGGGTTCGAGCCGGCGCGGGTGGCCGCGTTGGACCACGGCTACGCCGCGGTGACCGGACTGCCGAGCGTGGGAGACGACGAGCCGCTGGTGCGCGAACTGCTCGGCGCGCTGCTCGCGACCGAGGACGGCGCGGCGTTCGCGGAGCTCGTGGACCGGCGGTGGCTCGAGCAGCTACTGGCCGAGGTCCGGCTGCTCGCCGGCGATTCGGCGGTCGAGCGGTGGACGGCGCTGCTCGGGCCGTCCCGAGTCGCGGAGCTGCGGGAGCGGGTCGAGATCGCGTTCGCCCCCGACCGACCGATCGCGTTCGCGCGCGACCAGCCGATCGCGCTCGACGTGGTGGTGAAGAACGCTTGGCCGCTGTCGGTGCGGGTGTTCCGGGTCGACACCGAGGCGGTGCACCGCGCCACTGGGCGGGAGGTGGCGATCGACGTGGACCTCGACGGCTCGGTGCCAGGGATCTCGTTCGTGGTGGCCTCGGACGCGCCGCCGGTCCGGCGCGCGCGGCACACGGTGCGGATCCCGGGGACCGAGCGCCCAGGCACCTACGTGATCGAGCTCGTGGGCAACGGGCGGGCGAGCCGCGCGTCGATCCGGAAGGGCGACCTGCGGTGCGCGGCCACGCCCACGCCGACCGGCACCGCGGTCACCGTGGTGGACGAGCGAGGGGAGCACGTGCCGACCGCGGTGATCCACCTCGGCGGGCGGGTGTACACGCCCGACGCGGGCGGGGCGGTGTGGCTCCCGTTCTCGACCCGGCCCGGCCCGGCCTCGGCGCTGGTGGTGGACGGCGACCTCGCGGTGCCGGCGACGATCCCGCTCGCGGCCGAGGCCCCCACGCTGCACGCCCGGTTCCTGCTCGACCGCCAGGCGCTGCAGCCCGGGCGGTCGGCGGCGGTGGTCGCCCGGTTCGAGCTGCGTCGGGGCGGGGTCCCGGCGTCGGTCGAGCGGATCGAGGCGCCGTACGTCGAGCTGGTGACGGTGGATCGGGCGGGGGTGACCTCGCGCGTGCGCCGCCTGGTGGCGCTCGCGGACGACCGCGACGTGACGGTCGATCTGCCGGTGCCGGACCACCTCCGGTCGGTCACGCTCGCGGTTGGGGGGCGGGTCCGCGACGAGTCGGAGCAACGCGCGGTCGACCTGCGGCACGAGGAGTCGATGGCGGTGGGCACGCTGCACGACACCGCGGAGACCGAGCTGTTGGCGCTCGAGCGGGCGACCGCGGGCTGGAGGCTCGCGCTGCTCGGCAAGTCGGGCGAGCCGCGCCCCGGCCGGGCGGTGAGCGTCGCGCTCACCCACCGGTACGGCGCGCTGCCGCTGGAGGTGGTGCTCGGCACCGATCCACAAGGCCGGATCGACCTCGGCGCGCTGCCCGACGTGACCGAGATCGCGGCGTCGGTCGCCGGGCGCGAGCACCGGTGGTGGCTCGGTCCCACCGAGCCGTGGCGCCCCACACCGCGCACCGTGTCGGCGGGTACCCCGACGTGGATCGCGTTGCCCGCGGGCGCGCCGCCCGACGCCTCACTGGTGGCGATGGGACGGTTCGGGCCGGTCCGCCACCTCGACGAGCGCGTGCGGGCGGTCCCGGGCGGGCTGGAGATCGGAGGGCTCGAGCCCGGCGAATACTCGTTGTGGACCGCGTCGGGGTCGGTCGGCCTCACCGTGGTGCCCGCGCTCGCCCCGACCGCGCGCGGCTTCGTCACCACCGCGCGCGACCTGCGGCCGCTCACCGTCCCCGCTCCCGCGCTCGGGCGGGTGGAGCGCGAGGGCGACGCGCTGGTGGTCGAGGTGGCCCATCCGGGTCCGCGGACGCGGGTTCACGTGGTGTGGCTCCCGCTGTGGCCCGCGCACGGCTTCTCGCCGGATCTGGGGGTCGAACCGCCACCAGATCCACCGTCCGTCCGGATCGACCCCCCCGACGCGCGCTACGTCGGCGGGCGGGACATCGGCGACGAGGCTCGGTACGTGCTCGACCGGCGGACCGCCCCGCGCCGGGCCGGCACGATGCTCGAGCGGCCGTCGCTGCTGCTGAACCCGTACGCGGTCGGGGCCACCACCACCGCCCGCCACGCGCCGATGGGGGGATCGGCGTGGGCAGCGTCCGCCGCCGCCCCCGCGCCGATCCAGGTCGGCGGGCCCGGAGGGTCGTACGGCGGCGGCAGGCTCGAGCTCGCGCTCGCTCCGTACGACTGGCTCGACCGGCCGGTCGAGGTGACGTCCCCGCCCGATCTCTCCGGCGCGATCCGCCTCGCGATCCCCGCGGGGGTGTCGGTAGCGTGGGTCGTGTGCGTGGACCCGCGCGGCGGCGGCTCCCGCGGGGTCCCGGTGGGCGACGCGCCCCCTCCGGCGCGGGACCGCCGCTTGCCCGAGGCGTTCCCGGCGGGGCGGCACCTGCGCCAGCGGAAGGCCTTGGTGCCGATGCCGAGGGGCGCAGCCCCACCGCCGGCGACTGCGACCGCGCAGGTCGTGCGGGTGGACACGGTCGACGTCGCGTACCGCGCGCTGTGCGCCGCCGGCGCTCCCGCGACCGAGCTCGCCGCGTGGGACTTCCTGCCGCGGTGGGGCACCCTGCCGCGGGAGGAGAAGCTCCGGCTGTACTCGGAGCGGGCGTGCCACGAGCTGTCGCTGTTCGTGGCGTTCAAGGACCGGCCGCTGTTCGAACAGGTGGTGCGTCCGTACCTCGCGAACAAGCTCCACCCGACCTTCGTGGACCGGTGGCTGCTCGGCGAGGACCTGCGTCCGTGGTCGGCCCCCCACCGGCTGGCCCGGCTGAACGCGTTCGAGCGGGCGCTGCTCGCCCGCGCGGTCCCCGAGGCGCGCGGCGCGCTCGCGCGGAACCTCGCCGACGCGGTCGAGGCGGGGCCGGTCGATCCGGCGCGAGACGAGCGGCTCGTCGA